>NZ_JAMYSY010000023.1:0-103992 GCF_040322175.1 Mesorhizobium sp. M0185
ACGTGAAGACGAAACGTCCGGGCATTCGCAATGGGGTCAGCCACGTCGAGGGAGCCGCCGAGGAACTCATGGGGTGGGACACAAACGGCCCGAAGTGGACCAAGGCGGTCCAATCCTGCGTCGATGCGTTCGAGGGCAAAGCCTCCCCCCAAGAGGTCCGTGAAGCCTTTGTGGCGGCTGCCAAGGAGGCCAACGTGTATCTCTCCCCTGAGTAGGAGGTATCATGGCAACCCATTGGTTCGTCCCTCCGGTGTTCGTGAAGACTGAAACCGGCGTCAGGCATGGCTGCAACAATGCGAGGGCAGCCCTTGAGCAGCTCAAGACGTGGACCCGGAGAGGACCTCGCTGGCACAAGGCGGTGACCCTCTGCCTGTCAGATCTGGAGGGCGATCCGATTGACCCTCAGGTGGTACGAAAGGCCTTTGAGGCTGCCGCTAAGGAAGCCAAGATGTATCTCTCCCCGTAGGAGGAGGAGAAATTTCTCCCAAAGATTCAGTCCTTTATTCAGTACGATTCGAACATTGATTTTTCCGTGGAGTGACCAATAAAATTGCCACTTGGGTTCTCGCTGAGGTGGGAGGATGATCTGGCCGCGAGGGACTTGTAGGATTAGCTCGTGAACAAGGTGTTTGGCCGTCACCTTGTCGGGTCGACACTGCGTGCAAACGTTCATACGAGGCTCCGTAAAAGACACTATCGCAGCGGTGCGCCGAGACGGGCCATATCTGAAGGAAACTGACTGCGAGCTGGTGGAGCTTATTGTCAATGTTGCCCCAGCCTTTGGCCTATTTGTTGGGTTCGATCTTCGCGAATAACACATGGCAACCCATTGGTTCTCCCCTCCGGTCCCTGTGAGAACTGAGCGCGCCGGTATGACCCGGAACGTGAACAACGTCGAGGCAGCCGGCCAGGAGATGATGAAGTGGACCAAGCGTGGCCCCAAATGGAACCGAGCGGTGCGCGTCTGCATCGCCGTGATCGCCAACGAAGATGGAACCTGAGGAGGCACGGAAGGCGTTCCTGGCTGCTGCCGAGGTAGCTAAGATGCTCGCTGCTCCCGGGGTGCGGTGATCCTCGCGCAATGTCGCATAACGTCAATTGCTTTTCGAATTGAATTATTTCAACCTCGCATTGCAGGAACGGGCGATGCTTGGGTCGAGATCGCGAAACATTGAGGGGGCAATTTTTGAACCGCATTTTGATTACACTCGGCGCGGCAGTCTGCGTCATATCTTCGGCGGCTTCAGCCGGACAGGGAGAGCAGCAAAACATTAACTTCCTGGCTCGGATGCCCGACGCCAAGTTGAACTTGGCCGCTACGATGGCAGGTAACGTCATCGGTGTTAGGCAAAGATGCCGGGCGCTGAGGCCAACCGAAGATGGGAAGGCCATTATAGCCGTTACAGTCCTTTTGTACGACGGTCTGGATAAACACCTGACACCCAATCGACCTAAGTTCAAGAGGGCCATCCGCGCCTATGAGGCCGCTTTGAACAAAGCGGTGCGGCGTAGGGATGATTGCCAGACTGAGAAGGCCAAGTACCCGA
This sequence comes from Mesorhizobium sp. M0185, assembly GCF_040322175.1. Taxonomy (NCBI): domain Bacteria; kingdom Pseudomonadati; phylum Pseudomonadota; class Alphaproteobacteria; order Hyphomicrobiales; family Phyllobacteriaceae; genus Mesorhizobium; species Mesorhizobium sp. M0185. The sequence continues at coordinate 1,548 of NZ_JAMYSY010000023.1, forward strand.
GACTCTACCGGTAGATAGCTGTCAGGGGGCATTGGTTACGGTCTGGACTAATAAACAGGCGGATCTCCTGTGTCCCTGTGCCCCCTCGGCTACACCCTGAGGAGAACTTCAGGGGAGCCAGAATCGGGGATGTAATGTAGATTGCCCTCAATAGAGTTTCGCGGGGGACCATGGCGCAATCAAGCGGGTATTTCGGATGCACTGATAAAGACGGAAAGGGCCAAGGGATATGGCATTTCGATGGAACAGTCGCGACACTAGTCGGCGTCTCAAAACCGCTCAATAACGAGTCCGCGCACGTCGCGCTTCCTTCGGGGGAAGACCTCTTCGACGCTGTCGGAGCAAAATTGGCGCGGCTTATTCCACAGTCGGCGCCCTTCTCCTTTGAACGTACGCACCTCAGACCGGGTGAGTACTATCCCCGCATGGCCAGAGTGGTTGACCAGCACGTTGGGGTCCCAAATCCGGTTTATCATTGTCCGGGGTCGAAGACGGTAGAGTCCCAGCTTGCGATCATGCGCGGGCAGCTAGTTTCGCTCACGCACAAGCTAACTGAGATTTGCCAAACGGTTCACCCCTCGCCATCGAACTTCAAAGTTTACGGGCACGAGGTAAGAAACCTTCTCATTCTTGCCTGCACAGAGGTGGAGATGCACTGGCGCGGTGTGCTTGAGGCAAATGGACTGTCGGGCAAATTCACCACGCTAAATTATGTCGCCCTTCAAAGTGCAATGCGGCTGGGTGAGTTTGGAATTTTGCTTCCATACTACCCATGGATGAAGGAGGTGAGACCCTTTGAGGGTTGGGACAGCGCGCGCCCGACGGAGTCACTACCTTGGTATCGGGCATACAACGCAGTGAAGCATGATCGCGAAGGAAGTTTTGAAGAGGGGACCCTGTCTCACGCTATCGATGCTGTCGTTGCCTGCGCCGTCATGCTGATCGCCCAATTTGGAAAGATGGAAGCATTTCGTTGGCGTTCAGAGTTTGGCTACTTCTTTCAAGTGGCATCTAAGCCGAACTGGAAGATCTCGGAATCGTACATCCACCCTTATGACGGTCATTCGTCGGGGCTGACGCCAGTGCTGTATCCGTTCTAAGAAAAGGAATTGGCGGTTCTCCCGGGGCTTCGGCTTTTGCCGAGAGACAAAGTGAATGGCCGAAATCGGATTTACAACCGAGCCTATGCAAGCGGTAGCAAAATAGGGGGCGAGAAAGTGGTGATTACACCACCTATTTCAATACTGAAATCATTGTGGTCTCGCCGATCAGATGGACAGTGGGGCGTCACTGATCTTAGAGGTCTCGAATTGACGCCTAAGCCGGGTTTCGATTCTGACTATTTCACATTTGGGGGCGACATTGAACTTCTGACCTCCACCCCGAGCCGGAACATACATGAAGCTCTGGCTTCTTTAGGTCCGGCAGACTTTCTCATGAAGCAGAGTATCGTTCCTGTCGTTGCCTGGAGGGAGGGCGACGATTTTATTCGGTGTATCGGGACCGGTTCCGTTATTAGTTGCTCTGGCTACGTCATGACCGCAGCCCACATTCTCATGGATCCTTTCGACAGCGGCTACGGTGCGACGCGCCAGGCGAACCAGATGGTCTTCGCAGAGACGCTAAATTTCGGTGTCATCGTCCCCTATAGCCCTGCCTACGGGACGCGCGGATTTAGGTACTTTTCCTTTCAGAAATACTGGCTATGGGGCCACTGGAAGGAAAGTCCCCTCGTCTATGAGAAGGATAGGTTTGAGTACTCGACAGACATTGCGATCTGCAAAATCGCAGAGATGCCCCACGGCGCTGCGCATCAACCCCTGAGTTTGTCGTTGAACCCATTCATACCGGGCGAAGCAGCGTACTCGCTGGGCTATGCGGAAATGAACGACATTCCCTTGGACTACGGTAAGGGCGGAATGGTCATCAAAGAGTTCGAAATGGACCTATTCGTCTCTGTAGGTGAAGTGATGCGAGTATTTCCGGAGAACCATTTGCAGAAAGACGTATCCACCCCGGGACCCTGCTTCGATTTCAACGCAAAAATTCCTGGCAAAATGAGCGGAGCGCCTATTTTTGGCGCCCAAGGAGCGGTCATTCGTGGTGCCGTCAGTCGGAGCTTTTCAGGCGAGCGGCATGCGTTTGGCGCGATGCTAGGGCCCGCGATGCATTTACCCCTCGATGAACCGCAAATCACCGGCCGGACACTCCGGACCCTAATGGACACAGGAAACGAGGGCATGGCTCAAGTGCAGGGGGCGGGTCTGTAGCCTGTGGTTCAGAGCCTGCCGCGTCTGTTGCTGCCTTGTTCCTGCAGCAACGGCACTTCGGCCCCTGCATGGATGGTTTGTGCGGAAAGGTGATCTGCGTGACGGCTTCTCGCGATTCGGCATGAACCTTCGGATAATTTTTCAGGGCTTCCTGTTCGATGGCGCCAAGCGGGACGAGATGTTCCCGTTTGCCCAAAATTGCCCGAAGCTCCTCGGGGATTTTGCGCCTGTAGCGCCAACCTGCCTTGCCACGTTTCACGTCAATCTTCATGCTCAAGGTACCCCGCAGCGTATCTCGCGGTGTATCTCTGGGGAAGCGGAAACCGTTGCAATCCTTGGGTTTCAAGACTTTTCTGGATTAAGTGGCTCCCCGGGCCGGATTCGAACCAGCGACCAACCGGTTAACAGCCGGTTGCTCTACCACTGAGCTACCGGGGAACAGAGGCTCTCATGTGAGTGGGGCAGCCTATAGCAAACCCGTTTCGGCTTTGCAAAGAAGCATTTCGCATTTTTTCGGTGCTTTTTGGCGCAGGGCTTGCTGGCAATGGCCGGCGAGCGCCCTCATATGAGCTGTCTCTCGCCTGTCACGGAACAGAAAAGGCCGTTGCGGCTTTCTCCGGCTGATGGTGCTACTGATGCAAACGGATCGACATTTCACATGACGGCAATGAGCGACGAACAGCCACCGGCCCGGAAAATCTCGGTCTTCGGCCGCCAGTTCACCATGCCGCGCTCGCGCGGCCTCAGGATTGCGATCGGCGTTGTGCTGATCATCGGCGGCATTCTCGGCTTCCTGCCGATCCTGGGTTTCTGGATGGTACCGATCGGACTGCTGGTGCTCTCCTACGAATTTGCCCTGGTGCGTCGTCATCGGCGCCGCTTCGTCGTCTGGTGGGAGCGACGGCGCCGGCCTGACTGAGATTGCCCCGCTGACGGCCGCCAGCCTGCCATATGTCGGCGAGCGGCGTCGTCCGCCCATACGTTTACCGAGGTTGGTCGAAGCAGCTCTCCAGACGTTCGCAAAGCTCCTTGAGAACGGCGGTAGCCGATGCCAGCCGCGCCCGGTCGCGCGGCGGCAGGCTGTTTGCGCCTTCTATGCTGAGGCGGTCGATGGCATAGCGCACAAGCTCTGCAGACTGCGACAATCCGCGCGACGTGCCGTCCTTCGTACCTGCTCGACGCATGGCGGAGCCTCCTCTTTGCCCAACGTGGCCGCCGGTTTCGGGTTCCCGTCGCCCAGAATCATGCTTAACGATAAGCTAATATGTTATTGCTAATATGGGCATTGCGTTGATAAGGCAGGGCATGGAATGTCGAGGAACCGTTGGGAATGCATGGTGGCCGCTTGACGGCATTTTCGCCGCAACCTATTGGAGCCGGGTGGAACGCCGGGAGCAATGAGGCCTCGTGGCGGAGTGGTTACGCAGAGGACTGCAAATCCTTGCACCCCGGTTCGATTCCGGGCGAGGCCTCCAATGCCCGAGCTCCCGCGCGTCAGCGCCAGGGGGCTTCAGTTCCGGTCGAAACAGCCGCGGCCTTTGCGCGGCAAGCGGATGGTTGGAACATGAGCGCTGATTTTGCCGAACGCCGGGTGAAGATGGTCGACGGCCAGATCCGCACCACCGACGTGACCAGCGCACCGCTGCTCGAGGCGATGCTTGTCGTGCCGCGCGAGGCCTTTGTCGGCGCCGGCCAGCGTGACCTTGCCTATATCGACGAGGACATCCGCATCGCCGATACGGCCGATGGCCCGCGCTATCTGATGGAGCCGTCGCCATTGGCCAAGCTGATGCAACTGGCCGATATCGGCCCAAGCGATTCGGCACTCGATGTCGGCTGCGGCACCGGCTATGCGGCGGCGATCCTGTCGCGGCTGGCAAGGTCCGTGGTGGCGCTGGAAAGCGATCCGGCGCTGGCCGAGACCGCCACTTCGACGCTTGCGGCGCTGGGTTGCGGCAATGTCACCGTGGTCCACGGGCCGCTGCCGCAAGGCCATGCCGCCAAGGCACCTTACGACGTGATCCTGATCGGCGGCAGCGTCGGGGAGGTGTCGGCGGCGCTGTTCGACCAGCTTGCCGAAGGCGGCCGACTCGTCGCCGTGGAGGGGCAGGGCAATTCGGGCGTAGCCCGGCTTTTTTTTAAGACTGGAGGGGTTGTAACGGGAAGACGCGCATTTAATGCGGCAATTAAGCCACTACCGGGATTCGAACGCATTCCCGCCTTCGAATTCTGAGTGATTTTGCCTTGCAGCGAAGGCGCTGTCATGATCGCTTGCGTTTGAACAATCGTTGCTGATCTGCATAACCGGGCGTTTCTGGGGGCTTTCAGCGGGGGAACGATAAAAAACGCGGCGCCGGCTGATCAGAAGGAGAAGCCAGCGTGGCGCAGTTCCCGTGCAAAACGAATGAGGGAATATAACGTGCCGTCTGTACGCAAGTTGCTTTTTACCGCTGTCCTCGTTTCGGCGACAGCGCTGTCTCCAATGGCCGCCTCGGCCGAAACCATTCTCGGGGCCCTTTCAAAGGCCTACCAAAACAATTCCTCGCTCAATTCTTCACGCGCCGGCGTTCGCGTCACCGACGAGGGCGTCGCCATCGCCAAGTCGGGCTGGCGCCCGACCATCACCGGTTCCGCGAGCATCGATTATACCGCCAGCCACAGCAACCGGTTGCACCGAAACATCTCGTTGACCACCGGCAACTTCGGCGTCGAGATCGACCAGACGCTGTTTGACGGTTTTCAGACCAGGAACAATGTGGCGGCCGCCGAATCGCGGGTCCGCGCTTCGTTCGAAAGCCTGCGCAACGCCGAAGAAAACACTCTTTTCAACGCGGCAAGCGCCTACATGGACGTTATCCGCGACCGCCAGGTCGCCGTGCTGACCGAACAGAATCTGCAATTCCTGACCGAGCAGGCGCGTGCGGCGCGTTCGCGCTTCGAGGTCGGCGAAGGTACGCGCACCGACGTCGCGCAAGCCGACGCCCAGCGTGCCTCCGCGGTGGCGCAGTTGAGCGCCGCCCGCGCGACGGCGCTGGCAAGCGCTGCGACCTATCGCCAGATCGTCGGCGACGAGCCGGGCAGGCTCAGGCCGGCTTCGCCGGTGTCGAAGCTGTTGCCGTCGAGCCTCGATGCGGCGATCGCGATCGCATCGGCCGAGCATCCGGCCATCCTCGCCACCGCGCATCTGGTCGACGCGGCGGGGTTTTCGGTGAAGTCGGCAGAGGGCGCGTTGCTGCCGCAACTATCGGCGTCGGCGGGTGTTTCGAGCGCCTATCGCGGCACCGCGCCCGGCTCGCTCTCCTCGACACAGGATGGCGTAACCAATTCGGCGAACATCGGCGCGACATTGACGATACCGATCTATTCCGGCGGCCGGACCTCGGCATTGGTTCGCCAATCAAAGGAATCACTTAGCCAGGCCCGTATCGAGGTCGATGTCAGCCGCGACACCGTGCGCCAGGCGGTGACCTCGGCATGGTCGCAATACACCGCCGCGCAGCAAAGCGTCACGGCCAACCGGCAGGTGGTCGCCGCCGCGCAGCTTGCCCTGAACGGCGTCATCGAAGAGCGCAATGTCGGCCAGCGCACCACGCTCGACGTGCTCAACGCGCAGGCGACCCTCATCACCGCCAAGATCAATCTTGTCAGCGCCGAACGTGACGTGGTGGTGGCGAGCTATGCCATCCTCTCGGCGGTTGGCCATTTGTCGGCAGACCGCCTTGCGCTCAACGTGACGAAGTACAGGCCCGAAGAGCATTACAACGCCGTCAAGGACAAGTGGATCGGCCTGCGCACGCCGGACGGCCGCTGATCGCCAAGCCGTGTTTTCAGCCCGCGCTCGAACGACGCGCGGGCTTTCAACTCCCGACCCTAATCTGTTGAAATCCGAGATGTCGCCAGATTGGGGATTCTCGCAAGCCGTTCCGTCGGTTACGCTGTTGCCATGATTCGAATCCGGCATTGCCGGACAGGAAATCTGAGAACGAGTCACAAGGGCGGCGGATGTGACGATGGCGACGGCAAGCAGCGTACAGCGCGAACCTTCCATGGAAGAAATACTGGCTTCCATCAGAAGGATCATCGAGGACAGCGATACCGGCCGCAAGCAGCCGGGCGACGCGGACGAGCTGCGCCAGGATCTGCAACCGGCGCCGGCAGCAGCGGAGGGGGATGCGTTCCGCTCCGAACTGCGCGGCGGACTGGAGATCGCCAAGCCGGCCACGCGCGCCGAGGTGCAGCCAGCGGCCGCGCCGGTCATTGAGCGCCAGGAAACGCCGCTGCGTCCCGGCCCGATACAAGCAGCGGTGACGCTGGCTGAGGTGAACGCCGCTCCCGAACCGCCCGCAAAGCCGGATCGGCCTGCGACAGCCAAGGCTGCCGAGACGACCGACACCATCATCGCCGATTGGCGGCGCGAGATCGCCGCGGTCGGCGACGCGATGGCCAAGCCGGAGCGCGCCGAGCCACTCCGGACGCCGGACGCCGAGCCGAAAGCCGAGGTTTTCGAGAACGAGGCGACTGCTGGACCTGTGCCGGAGCCTTCGGAAATTGGGCCGGAGCTTTCGGAAAGCGGCCCGGAATCTTCGAAAATCGGCCCGGAATCGTCGAAAATCGGATTGGCGCGTCCGGCGGCCAGCGAGGCGCCGCCCGCACGTCCGGCAATCCTTTCGGAGCATACGGGCCGGCAGGTTGCCGCCGCCTTCGGCGAGCTTTCCGACGCGTTTGCCAGCCGCAGCAAGAAGACTTTCGACGAGATGGCCGAGGAGATGCTGCGGCCCATGCTGCAGGACTGGCTGGACAACAACCTTCCGACGCTGGTCGAGCGGCTGGTGCGCGAGGAAATCGAGCGCGTCGCGCGCGGCGCGCAGTAGCAATTCGGAGAGCCGCCAATGGGCGGCGCTCGACCGGCGAATTGTCGAAGTCGGCGCTGCCCCTCATCCGCCTGCCGGCACCTCCTCCTGTATAGTGACGGGGAGAAGGGGTTGACCGCAATTTAGGCGCCTTTTCCGCAACGTTCGTGATTGGCGAGAGCTTCAGTACAGGCGTCTTTCTCCCCGTCACTATACGGGGAGAAATGCCCGGCAGGGCAATGAGGGGCAGCGCAAACCTGAAGCGATTGCCGTGCAACATTCAGTTCCGCGAGTTGCACCGAACCATCACGGCGCTATCTATCGGCCATGCCCTTGCGGTTGACTTGGCAACAACCTTCCGATTTACACCGGACCACAAATTCCGGACAGCGCGGACCGTTTTCCCATGCTCGAAAAGACCTACGACGCCAAAGCCGTCGAGCCGAAGATTGCCAGGATCTGGGAAGAGGCCGACGCCTTTCGGGCCGGTGCCGGGGCCGAGGAGGGGGCTGAAGCCTTCACCATCGTCATCCCGCCGCCGAATGTCACCGGCTCGCTGCATATGGGTCATGCGCTCAACAACACGCTGCAGGACATTCTGGTGCGCTTCGAGCGCATGCGCGGCAAGAACGTGCTGTGGCAGCCGGGGATGGACCATGCCGGCATCGCCACGCAGATGGTGGTCGAGCGCCAGCTGATGCAAAATCAGATCCACCGCCGCGACCTGACGCGCGATGAGTTCATCGACAAGGTGTGGGAATGGAAGGCAGAATCCGGCGGCGCCATCCTCAACCAGCTGAAGCGGCTCGGGGCCTCGGCCGACTGGAGCCGGGAGCGCTTCACCATGGACGAGGGCCTGTCCAAGGCCGTGCTCGAAGTGTTCGTGACGCTCTACAAGGAAGGGCTGATCTACAAGGACAAGCGCCTTGTGAACTGGGACCCAAAGCTGTTGACCGCCATCTCGGATCTCGAGGTCGAGCAGCAGGAAGTCAACGGCAACCTCTGGCACTTCCGCTATCCAGTCGAAGGCATGACCTTCGATCCGGAAAATCCGAAGACCTTCATCACCGTTGCGACGACCCGCCCGGAGACGATGCTGGGTGATACGGCTGTCGCCGTCCACCCCGACGACGAACGTTTCCGGCATCTTGTCGGCAAGAACCTCATCCTGCCGATCGTCGGCCGCAGGATCCCGGTGGTGGCGGACGAGTATTCCGATCCCGAAAAAGGCAGTGGTGCGGTCAAGATCACGCCGGCGCATGACTTCAACGATTTCGAGGTCGGCAAGCGCCACCGGCTGCCGGCGGTCAACATCCTTACCGTCAATGCGGCGGTGAGCCTCAAGGACAATGAGGACTTTCTCGCCGGACTGGACGTGACGCCGGAGCGCCAGGCCGTCTGGGACAGCCTCGACGGCCTCGACCGTTTCGATGCGCGCAAGAAGATCGTCGAGCTGATGCAGGCGGGCGGCTTTCTCGAGAAGGTCGAGCCGCATCGCCACGCCGTGCCGCATGGCGACCGCGGCGGCGTGCCGATCGAGCCGTTTCTGACCGACCAGTGGTATGTCAATGCGGCGGAACTGGCCAAGCCGGCGATCGCCTCGGTTCGCGAGAGCCGTACCAATTTCGTGCCCAAAAACTGGGAAAAGACCTATTTCGACTGGATGGAAAACATCCAGCCCTGGTGCATTTCGCGCCAGCTCTGGTGGGGTCACCAGATCCCTGCCTGGTACGGGCCGGACGGGCATGTCTTTGTCGAAAAGACCGAGGAAGAGGCGCTCGGTGCCGCCATCGAATATTATCTGGCGCTGGAAGGGCCGTGGAAGGCCTGGGTCGAGGACAAGCTTGAGAATTTCCAGCCTGGCGAGATCCTGACCCGCGACGAGGACGTGCTCGACACATGGTTCTCGTCGGCGCTGTGGCCGTTCTCGACGCTTGGCTGGCCGGACCAGACGCGGGAGCTGAAGACCTATTACCCGACCGACGTGCTGGTGACCGGTTTCGACATCATCTTCTTCTGGGTCGCCCGCATGATGATGATGGGCCTGCATTTCATGGATCAGGAGCCGTTTCATACCGTCTATGTCCATGCTCTGGTTCGCGACAAGAACGGGCAGAAGATGTCGAAGTCGAAAGGCAACGTCATCGATCCGCTCGAGCTCATCGACGAATACGGCGCCGATGCGCTGCGCTTCACCTTGACTGTGATGGCAGCGCAAGGGCGCGACGTTAAGCTCGATCCGGCCCGCATTGCCGGTTATCGCAATTTCGGCACCAAGCTGTGGAACGCGACGCGCTTCGCCGAGATGAACGAAGTGGCGCGCGACGACGATTTCTGGCTGCAGGACGCCAAGCTGGCGGTCAACCGCTGGATCTTGACGGAGCTGACGCGAGCCGCGCGGGACATAACGGACGGTATCACCTCATACCGCTTCAACGAGGCGGCGGGTGCCGCCTACCGGTTCGTCTGGAACCAGTTCTGCGACTGGTACCTGGAACTGCTGAAGCCGGTGTTCATGGGCACCGACGAGGCCGCCAAGGCCGAGAGCAGGGCATGCGTCGCCTTCGTACTCGACGAGATCTACAAGCTGCTGCATCCGATGATGCCGTTCATGACCGAGGAACTGTGGGCCGAAACCGCCGGCGAGGGCAGGCAACGGCAATCGCTGCTTTGTCATGCGGCATGGCCGTCGCCCGACTTCGAGGACGAGGCGGCCGCCGCCGACATCAACTGGCTGGTCGACCTTGTCTCCGGCATCCGCTCGGTGCGTTCGGAGATGAACGTGCCGCCGGCGGCTATCGCACCGCTCGTGGTGATCGGCGCCAACGACGCGACACACGAAAGGCTCGAGCGTCAGGGCTCGGCTATCAAGCGTCTGGCGCGGGTCGGCGACATCTCGCTCGCCGAGGCGCCACCGAGGGGATCCGCCCAGATCGTGGTCAACGAGGCGACGATCTGCCTGCCGCTCGGCAGCCTGATCGACCTTGCCGCCGAGGCAGCGCGCCTGCACAAGGAGCTTGCGAAGGTGACCGAGGAAATAGCGCGGCTCTACAAGAAGCTGTCCAACGAGAAATTCGTCGCCAACGCGCCGGAAGAGGTGGTGGAGGCCGAGCGTGAAAAACTCGCCGAATATCGCGAGGCGCAAGAGAAGCTTTCGGTGGCATTGGCGCGGGTGCGCGATGCCGGTTGATCGAACAGATTGGGCCGGTTGATCGAACAGATTGGGCCGGCTGATCAAACAAATTGGGCCTGTTGGCCGCAATAGATTCGCCGGTCACGAATCTGCCTTCCAGACAGGCCGCCTGCCACGAAAACGGGCATTCCGCAGCGTAAATCTTGAGGCAAACTGAATGTTTTTGCCCCATTGTTGCCGTAATGTAACAATGGCTGACTGGGCACGCAAAATGCCCTGTTTTGTAGTGATTTAGGGGTTTTTCCCGAGTTTTCTCGTCGATCTGTATTGTGGCGGCCATTTTCCCGCCTCGGTAAGAAGGCCGACACCTTGTCGGAAATGCGTTCAGCCAAGGTGTACATGTACGCACGGCGAATTCGTTGTTGCGCCGTTAACCTGAATTGGTTCTAGCTTGATGCAAGGATATTTCGGGGAGGAGATTCATGTGTTATTCGCGTCTGAAAGTGCTGCTGGGCGCGGGGGCTTTTTCGCTGGCTTTGGCTGGGACGGTGCAAGCCGGGGGCTTTGACCGGGGCGGCGTCAACATCGACCAGCTGTTCGACGCGGCGCCATATTCGTTCGACGCAGGCGTCACCTATGTTTCGCCACAGCGCAAACTCAAGAATGTGCAGCGTCTCGATGGCTCGGGTTTGTCGACATCGGCGGTGGACGTTGGTGGCGATTATGCGGTGCCGCATGTCGGCATCAAGGCCAACATCTTTGAGCCCGTAGACTGTCTTGCCACCTATACGAGACCGTATGGTGCGGACGCGAATTTCGGCATGAACAACGCCTATTCGCCGACAGCGGTCAAATACGCCGTCGACACAGACGATTTCGGTCTCACCTGCTCCTACAAGGTGAACGTCGGCAAGGGCGCCATACGATTCATCGGCGGTGTCTCCTACCAGCAGGTCGACGCGTTTCTGTCCCGCCAGACACTGCTCGCCTTCGGCAATACCGGCCTCGGCGTATTCAAGCTATCCGACGAGGCATGGGGTTGGCGTGCGGGCGCCGCCTATGAGATCCCCGAGATCGCCCTGCGCGCCAGCCTGATGTACTCTTCAAGCTACAAATATGACGGGCTGTCGGGAACCGTCGACACTACCGGCTTCAGGGGCGCCTTTCCGGCGGATCTGATTCCCGGCTCTACCGGCGTGTACCCAGTCTCGGCGTCAGCTGAGATACCTCAGGCTCTGGAATTCAAGCTGCAGAGCGGCATAGCTCCTGGCTGGCTGGCCTTTGGTTCCATCCGCTGGCAGGAGTGGAGCAAGCTTGGCGTCATTGCCATCAATGGCGTGCGCAGTCCGGTAACCGGTTTGCCCTCGCCCGTTTCATTCGACCTGCTGTATCGCGACGGCTGGACGGTCACGGGCGGTATCGGGCACAAGTTCACCGATCAATTGTCGGGCGTGGTTTCGCTGACCTGGGATCGCGGCACCTCGACGACCTCCGGCTATCAGTCGGATACCTGGGCCGTTGCCAGCGGCGTCTCCTATTCGCCGAACGACCAGATCGAGGTCAGGCTCGGCGGCTCGATCGGTGTGCTGACGAGCGGGTCATCGACTTTCAGCGGTGTCGGCGACGTGGCAAATGCCGTTACCTATACCTACGGCAACGACCTGCTTCTCGCTGGTTCGGCTTCCGTCAAGATCAAGTTCTAACTATTAAATTTTAAACGACAAAACGGCCGGGCACTGCCCGGCCGTTGGTTGGATGCGTGGCGTCCGGCATTCGGCCGGCGCAACAATTGTCCCCATGATGTTCGCTTCTGTAATTGTGACGTTTTGGCAACAGTTTCTGAACAACCCTCGCGTCGCCCGGCCGCCCGGGAACATTGCCTATTTCCCGCCATAAACCCGGCGCACCTCGAACCTGTCTCGGGACATGCGCCAAAAGGCTAGGCGAAGAGGCAGGCCGCACCGCCCGCGGCAAGGACGAGTATGGACGCCAGAGCGATCTCCAAGGCCAAGCTGCCGAGCCGCCACGTGACCGTTGGTCCCGAGCGGGCGCCGCATCGCTCCTACCTTTATGCTATGGGGCTGTCGGCGGCCGAGATCGCGCAGCCTCTGGTCGGTGTCGCCAGCTGCTGGAACGAGGCCGCGCCCTGCAACATCTCGCTGATGCGCCAGGCGCAAGTGGTCAAGAAGGGCGTGGCGGCCGCCAACGGCACGCCACGCGAATTCTGCACCATCACCGTCACCGACGGCATCGCCATGGGTCATCAGGGCATGAAGTCGTCGCTGGTGTCGCGCGAGGTCATCGCCGACTCGGTCGAGCTCACCATGCGCGGCCATTGCTACGATGCGCTGGTTGGATTGGCCGGTTGCGACAAGTCGCTGCCCGGCATGATGATGGCCATGGTGCGCCTCAACGTACCGTCGATCTTCATCTATGGCGGCTCGATACTGCCCGGCAGCTACCGTGGCCGGCAGATCACCGTGCAGGACGTGTTCGAGGCGGTCGGCCAGCATTCGGTCGGCACGATCGGCGACGCCGAGCTGCTCGAGATCGAGCAAGCCGCCTGTCCGTCGGCCGGCTCCTGCGGCGCCCAGTTCACCGCCAATACCATGGCCACCGTCGCTGAGGCGATCGGCCTGGCGCTGCCCTATTCCTGCGGCGCGCCGGCACCCTACGAGATGCGCGACCGCTTCAATTTCGCTTCCGGCGAAAAGATCATGGAGCTGATCGCAAGGAACATCCGCCCGCGCGACATCGTTACTATAGAAGCGTTGGAAAATGCCGCGACCGTGGTCTCAGCCACCGGCGGCTCGACCAACGCGGCGCTGCATCTGCCGGCGATCGCGCACGAGGCCGGGATAAAGTTCGATCTTTTCGACGTGGCCAAGATATTCGAGAAAACACCCTACATCGCCGACCTCAAGCCGGGCGGCAAATACGTCGCCAAGGACATGTTCGAGGCTGGCGGCATTCCGCTCTTGATGAAGACGCTGCTCGACCATGGCTATCTTCATCGCGATTGCCTGACGGTGACCGGCCGCACTTTGGCCGAAAATATGGAACATGTTTCCTGGAATGACAGCCAGGATGTGGTCCGTCCCGCCAACAGGCCGATTACCCAGACCGGCGGGGTCGTGGGCTTGAAGGGTAACCTTGCCCCCGAAGGCGCGATCGTGAAGGTCGCTGGTATGGCGGAGCTCAAATTCTCGGGTCCGGCACGCTGCTTCGATTCGGAAGAGGAATGTTTCGAGGCTGTTACGCATCGCAACTATAGCGAAGGCGAGGTTCTCGTCATCCGTTACGAGGGTCCGCGCGGCGGCCCGGGCATGCGCGAAATGCTGTCGACGACGGCGGCTCTCTACGGCCAGGGCATGGGCGGCAAGGTGGCGCTCATCACCGACGGGCGTTTTTCGGGCGCGACGCGCGGTTTCTGCATCGGCCATGTCGGGCCGGAAGCGGCTGTCGGCGGCCCGATCGGGCTGCTTAGGGATGGCGACTTGATCTCGATCGATGCGGTGAACGGCACGATCGAGGTTGCATTGTCCAAAGCCGAACTGGCTGCGAGGGCAAAGGCATGGAAGGCGCGCACGACCGACTATCAGTCGGGCGCGATCTGGAAATACGCACAGACGGTCGGATCTGCCCGCGACGGCGCGGTCACCCATCCCGGCGGTGCCAAAGAAACACACTGCTATGCGGACATCTGAGTTGTTGAGGTCGTCTGTCCTTTCGGCACTGGTTGCGCTCGCCACGTTTGGCGCGACCTTGGGCGCCGTCGGCCAGGCCATGGCCTTCGACGACAAGGTGTTCGACGACAAGACCGGCGTGAAGCCGCAGTCGAGCCCTTGGGCGGTGTTCCAGTTCGGCTTTTCCGCCTACAAGAACGGCCATAAGGAGCAGGCTGCGGAAGCGTATAAATATGCCGCGGAGAACGGCCAGATCGGCGCCACCTGGAAGCTTGCGCGCATGTATGCCGAAGGCGATGGCGTGGCGCGAGACGACTACGCGGCGTTCAAGTTCTTCAGCGAGATCGTCGACCAGGATGTCGAGCCCGGTTCGCCCGAGGAAAGCTATGTTTCGGACGCGCTGGTGGCGCTTGGCGACTATCTGAGGAAGGGCATTCCCGGCAGCCCCGTCGAGGAGAACGAAGTGGCAGCCCAGGAATATTACATGCGTGCCGCCGCCAACTACCGCAATCCGAACGCCCAGTTCGAGATGGGCCAGATGTTCCTCAAGGGTGAGGGCGGCGTCAAGGCCAGCGTCAAGCAGGCCGGACGCTGGTTCCAGCTGGCGGCCGAAAAGGGCCATGCGGGCGCGCAGGCGACGCTCGGCAACCTGCTTTTCCAAAGCGGCAAGATCGTGCGGGGGCTGGCGATGATGACCGCGGCGCTCGAACGGGCCTCACCTGCCGACCAGCCATGGATCCGCGGCATGCAGGAAGAAGCGTTTGCAGCCGCCGGCGAAGCCGATCGCCGCACCGCGATCTCGCTGGCCGACGACATCCTCACCAAGGGTGGCGGCGACCAGTAGGCCGGCAGAAATTCCGTTTTGAAATCAATTCTCGGTCGGTTCCGCCGGCATGCCGCTGGGCGCCGGTGTTGAGATCGGCGTGCCCTGCAGATGTGGGGCCAGCGTGTTCTCCGGGCAGCCATCCCGCTGCTTTGTCCAGGACGTGTTGTTGAGCACCATCTCGCAACGGGCGAGGTAGCTTTGGCCGGCAAGCGTCAGGCAGGCGACCCGGCCGATCTGGAATGATTTGCCGTTAGCCAGGCACTCTGCATCGGCAAAAGCCGGCGTCGCCACCGCCATCGCAAGCGCGCAGCCGATCGGGCAGAGTGCAAATCGAGTAGTCATGGGAACCCCAGCCACCATGATGATTTCTCATCAAGCGCGCGATTTGTGGCGATAAGAGGTCAACTTATCAATGTGCCGCCGGACAGCAGCTCCGGTCAGGCCGGCTGCAGCGCCAGATCGATCGCCACCGGCACGTGGTCGGAGGGTTTTTCCCAGGCGCGCACCTGTTTTTCGATCGAAGCCGAGGAAAACCAGTTGGCGGCTTCGGGCGACAGAAGCAGGTGGTCGATGCGGATGCCGTTGTTCTTCTGCCAGGCGCCGGCCTGATAGTCCCAGAACGTAAAAATGTCCGGGGCGTCGGTGACGGCACGCACGGCTTCGGTGAAGCCGAGATTCTTCAGCCGCCGGAACGCCTGCCGCGTCGCGGGCTGGAACAGCGCGTCGCTTAGCCAGTTTTCCGGATATTTCGCGTCGATCGGCTCGGGAATGACATTGTAGTCGCCGGCCAGAACCAGCGGCTCTTCCAGTGCAAGCCGCTCCTCGGCCCAGCGCTCAAGTCGCGCCATCCAGGAAAGCTTGTAGGAGAACTTCTTCTCGTCGTCGATCGGGTTGCCGTTCGGCAGATAGATCGAGGCAACGCGCAAGGCGCCCTTGTCGGTCGAGAACACGCCCTCGATAAAACGCGCCTGTTCGTCGGCATCGTCGCCCGGCAAGCCGCGATTGACCTCGTCGAAACGCAGCTTCGACAGGATGGCGACGCCGTTGAAGCCTTTTTGGCCGTAAGTCTCGACATTGTAGCCGAGCGCCTCGATCTCGGCGCGGGGAAACTGCTCGTCGACCGTCTTGATCTCCTGCAGGCAGGCGATGTCGGGCGCGCTTTCCGTCAGCCAATGGGTCAAATTGCCGATGCGGGCGCGAACGCCGTTGATGTTCCAGGTGACGATTTTCATGGCGGCCTCGATAGGCTGGTGATCCGGAGACTAGCTATCCGGTGGATGACGTTCGACAAGGCCGATCGTATTGCCTGCCGGGTCCTTTAGGAAGGCCATCCATTCGCTTTCCCCCGCCTGGCCGAACAGGCCTTCGGTGTCGCGATGGACGAGCGCCGGCGGCGCGGTGAAGGGAACACCGGCGGCCCTTGCCGAAGCGTGGAACTCGTCGAGGCCCGATATGTCGAGATAGACGGTGCCGGCGGGCAGGCCGTCGGTGAAAAGCAGGCGCACGTCACCGGCCATGATAAAGGCGATGCCCGGCGGATCGAAACGCGCATGCAGGTTCATGCCGAGCACTTCGCGCCAGAACGCCAGCGTCGCATCGAGGTCGCGCCCGGCGGAAAGCGCGACCTGACGGACCGCGCCGATGTCGGGCATTTCTAGATCGAGAAGCTGGTGCCGCAGCCGCAGGAGGCGACCGCATTGGGGTTTCTGATCTGGAACGACTGGCCCATCAGATCGTCAACGAAATCGATCACCGAGCCGCCCATATAGACCAGCGACAGGTCGTCGATCAGCACGGTGGCGCCGTCCTTTTCGATGGCGACGTCGTCGTCATTGCGCCTGTCGACCAGGTCGAATTTGTAGGAGAAGCCGGAACAGCCGCCGCCCTCGACCGAAACGCGCAGCGCCGTCTTACCGGCTTCGCTCGCCACAATCTTGGCGATTCGCCTGGCGGCGGCGTCGGTCATCTCGACTTTCATGGCGGTCTTGGCATCAGCGCCCATGGGCGTCACCTTGCTTTCGGTTTCGTATGATAGGTATGAAGCGCGACGGGGCAAGTCAACTGCGGCATACGCTATGACCAACGAGTTGGGCGACATTGGATTCGGCTATCGGCCGCGCGCGGCCTATGCCAGCGACCCGGCGAAGTCGCGCGGGCGGCTGTTCGACGAGGTGGAAAGCCCGACGCGTACGCCGTTCCAGCGCGACCGCGACCGCATCATCCATTCGACGGCGTTCCGCCGGCTCAAGCACAAGACGCAAGTGTTCGTCGCGCACGAAGGCGACCATTACCGCACGAGGCTGACGCATTCGATCGAGGTAGCGCAAATCGCACGCGCTCTGGCGCGGGCGCTGCGCGGCGACGAGGACCTGGCCGAGGCGGTCGCCCTGGTGCACGACTTCGGCCACACGCCCTTCGGCCATACCGGCGAGGACGCGCTGAACGAGAAGATGGCCGCCTGGGGCGGCTTCGACCACAATGCGCAGTCGCTGCGTGTGGTGACGCGGCTGGAGCGGCGCTATGCCGAGTTCGATGGACTGAACCTCACCTGGGAAACGCTGGAGGGGCTGGTCAAGCACAATGGCCCGCTGACCGATGCCAAGGGCAAAGGGCTGAAGGGGCCGGTGCCGCAGGCGATCCGCGACTATTCCGAACTGCACGACCTCGAGCTCGACCGCTTCGCCGGTATCGAGGCGCAGTGCGCGGCGATTGCCGACGACATTGCCTACAACACCCACGACATCGATGACGGCTTGAGGGCAGGGCTGTTGACGCTCGATATGCTGGAGGGCGTCTCGCTGCCGGGGTCGATCCTCAAGGGCGTGCGTCAGCGCTATCCGGCGCTCGATGACGTACGCACCGGCCACGAGCTGATGCGCCGGCAGATCACCATCATGGTCGAGGACGTGATCGTCTCGACGACGGCCAATCTGGCGCGCATCCAGCCCGACAGCGCCGAAGCGGTAAGGGCGGCCGGCGAGACGATGGTGAGCTTCTCCGCCGAGACGGCCGTATCGGAAAAGGAGCTGAAGGCCTTTCTCTACAAGCACCTCTACCGGCATGCGGAGGTCATGCGGGTGCGCGCCGATGCCGACCAGATCGTCAGGGACCTGTTCGACGTCTATTTCGCCGATCCGCGCGCCATGCCGGATGGCTGGCGCGAAGGGCTCGACCGGGCAGAGGACCGCGTCAAGGCGCGCAGTGTTGCCGATTTCCTGGCCGGCATGACGGACACTTATGCGCTCAAGGAACACAGGCGTTTGTTTGACCATACGCCGGATTTGAGCTAGGGCGGGCGCGATTTTGCCGGCCAACGCGCCGGATCCATGCAAAACCGTCAGAGCCATAGCAATGAACATCTTCGCCGATTTCAACGCGCGAATCATAAAGGCCGTCGAAGCGCTTGATTTGAAAGACAAGGATGGCGCGTCGCCGGACCTGTCGCGCATCGCCGTCGAGCCGCCGCGCGATGCCAGCCATGGCGACCTCGCGACCAACGCTGCCATGGTGTTGGCCAAGCCGACCGGCCAGAGCCCGCGTGCGCTGGCCGAAAGGCTGGCCGAGGCGCTGCGCGCCGACGAGGATATCGCGGCCGCCGAGATCGCCGGCCCGGGCTTCGTCAATCTCAGGCTCAAGGACGGCTTCTGGCAGGCGCATCTGACGGCGCTGCTCGGCGAAGGCCGCAATTACGGCCGCTCGACTGTCGGCGGCGGCAAGAAAACCAATGTCGAATATGTCTCGGCCAACCCGACCGGGCCGATGCATGTCGGCCATTGCCGGGGTGCCGTGGTCGGCGACGCGCTGGCCAATCTGATGGCCTTCGCCGGTTATGACGTGACCAAGGAATACGTCATCAACGATGCCGGTTCGCAGATCGACGTGCTCGGACGCTCAGTCATGCTGCGCTACCGCGAAGCGCTCGGCGACGAGATCGGCGACATTCCGCCCGGGCTTTATCCAGGCGATTATCTGATCCCCGTTGGTCAGGCGCTGGCCAGCGAATTCGGCCGCTCCCTGCTGCAGATGCCGGACGAAGAGGCGCTTGCCATCGTCAAGGACAGGACGATCGATGCGATGATGGCGATGATCCGTGAGGATCTGGCGCTGCTCAACGTGCATCACGACGTCTTCTTCTCCGAGCGGACGCTGCATGCGAACAACGCCCGCAAGATACGCTCGGCGATCAGCGACCTGACGCTGAAGGGCCACATCTATAAGGGCAAGCTGCCGCCGCCCAAGGGCGAGAAGCCGGACGACTGGGAGGACCGCGAGCAGACGCTGTTCCGCTCGACGGCAGTCGGAGACGACATGGACCGGGCGCTGGTCAAGTCGGACGGCACCTTCACCTATTTCGCCGCCGATGTCGCTTACCTCAAGGACAAGGTCGATCGCGGCTTCGTCGATCTGATCTATGTGCTTGGCGCCGATCATGGCGGCTACGTGAAGCGGCTGGAAGCGCTTGCCCGGGCGATTGCCGGCGACGAGGTCAAGCTTACCGTGCTGCTTTGCCAGCTGGTGAGGCTGTTTCGCGCCGGCGAGCCGGTGCGTATGTCGAAGCGGTCGGGCGAGTTCGTGACCTTGCGCGAAGTGGTGGAGGAGGTCGGCCGCGACCCGATCCGCTTCATGATGCTCTACCGCAAGAACGACGCGCCGCTCGACTTCGACTTCGCCAAGGTGACCGAGCAGTCGAAGGACAATCCGGTGTTCTACGTGCAGTATGCTTCGGCGCGCTGCCATTCGGTATTCCGGCAGGCGAGCGAGCAATTGGGCGAGGCCATGTTCGACCGCAACCAGCTGGCCGCCGAAGTGGCTTTGCTGACCGATGAGGGGGAGATCGGCCTGATCAGGAAGCTCGCCGAATATCCTCGGCTGATCGAAGCCGCGGCGCTCGCGCTCGAGCCCCACCGGCTGGCATTTTACCTCTACGAACTCGCTTCCAGCTTCCACGGACACTGGAACCGGGGCACCGATAATCCCGACTTACGTTTTGTTAAGGTTAACGACCGACAATTGACGCATGCCAGACTAGGGCTGGTGCAGGCTGTTTCGGATGTTTTGACGTCCGGCCTGACGCTGATCGGAGCCAATGCGCCCACCGAAATGCGTTAGGTTTGAGTAAAAAACCTGTCACCTTTTGCCCACATTGCGCTGGTAAGGGCCAACCCTACGCGACGTCCATGGCGTCCGAATGAGTGCGAGTTCGGGAACAATAATGGCAGACAGAACCCAGCTGAGAGCAGCCGACCACAACGACATCGCCAACGATGATCCGTTCGCGGAACTGACCAGGATCATGGGGTTCGACCCGCGCCAGCCGGTCAAACCGCAAACGCCGGCCCAGCCGAAAACCGCTGCCGCCGAACCGTCGGTGGACGAGGGCGATTTCGAGATCGATCTCGAGAAGGAGTTGATGGGCGAATTCGGCGCCGACGCCAACGACAATGCTTCCCCTGCCAAGCTTCGCGAGCCGACACCCGAACCGGCCGCCGCCGACGAAATGGAGGACGCGCTTGCTGCCTCGTTCGAACAGAATTTCGCGTTCGACGACAGTGCGGCGGATGACGCTGCTCCTGTTGCGGCCGCTCCTGTTGCCGACGAAATTGCCTCCGGCCCCGAAAGGGCGTTCGCTCCCGCCGTCGAGCCGGAACTCGACGACGAGTTCGATAACGCCGTCGCCGGCTCGCTCGAAGACGTGTCGCCGTTCGAGGACGACCTTTCGAGTGACGACGAACTTGCCGCCTCGCTCGACCAGGATTTTCGGCACGACGACGGTGTGACGGCCAAGATCGCGGTGACCGGCGAGGATGAACCCAGGGCCGCAGCCGAGGCGATCGAGCCGGTCGACGAGCCCGCCTTCGACGATGAGTTCGACAGCGCCGTGGCAAGTTCGCTCGAAGACGAGCTGATGCTCGAAGAGCATGAGCCGATGGAGCAGACCGTCGCCGTTGAAACCGCCGCGCAAGCGGCCGCGTTCGATGACGAGTTCGACGATGCCGTTGCAAACTCGCTCGAAGACGAGCTGATGTTCGACGAGCATGAGCCGGCGGAAAACGTCGCCGTCCCGGCATCGCCGGTTGAGGCGGCCGATGAGGATCTTGCCGGCCATTTCGATGATGCCATGGCCGATGTCGACATGGACTTCGACGTTCGCCCGAACGAGCCTGCCGAAATCGAAGAACCAGAGTTTATCGAAGAGCGGTCGATTGAAGAGCCAGAGGCCGCCCGGCTTTCCGGCACGGCCGCTGAAGCGGCGTTCGACGACGATTTCGATCTGAGCTTCGACGATGCGCCTGCCGAGGAAGCCGAAGAGCCCGTGGCGCAAGGTGCGGCCGAACCAGTGGCGCCGGCCGCTGTCGTCCCGACGGCCCCAGTGGCTGAGGAACGCAGCCTGGAAGACGAACTGAACGCGCTGCTCGGTGCGATGAGCACACGGCCGGCACAAGCGGTCAACGAACCTCAGACAAGCCCGCAGACTGCCCAGCAGCCTGCCCAGAAGCCCGTGATGGCTGTTCAGCAGCCCATTGCGCCGGTAATTCAGAAGCCAGCAGTGGCTGCTGAACAGCCAATGGCGGCGGTCAAAGACGTCGCCAACGAACCGGTGCATGCTGTCGACGAGCTGGATTGGGAACTCGACGAGCACGAGCCCGCTGAGCCGCCGCAGTCCAGTGCCGCCGATGACGCCGATCTTGGCAGTGTCCTCCTCGATGAGCTTGAAGGCGAGAATTTCGGTGTTGAAGCCGCTGCCGGACCTGCGGATGATCTAGACAGCGATGCGCTCGATGCCGACTTCGCCAGGAACATCGGCCTGGATCATGACTCGGCCGACAAGAGTGCGGCAGCTGCTGCCGAAGAAGACCCGCTCGATGCGCTGAACTGGCTGACGACACGCGCCACGCCGCCCGAGCCGGCCCGCTCGTGGAGCCGCGTGACGCCGGTCGCACAGCCTCAGCCTGCCTTTGCAAGCCAGCCGGTGGCTTCGGCGCGTCCGGCACCACCGCCGCAGCCGGCTGCAACGCCGTCCTATCGGGCCGCACCGGTCGAAGAGAGGCCGTCCTATGAAGGCCAGGCATCCCGTGAAGATAGGTCATCCTATGAAGATCGGCCCGCCTACGTGGAAGCTGCACCAACCTCGCATCAACAGCCTTCCGCCTATGACGAGATGCCCGATGTCGAGACGGTCGACGTGCCCGAGCGCGTCGTGGCGCTGGCGGACGATCTCGACATTCCGGAGCTCAACTTCGACGATGACGAGCCGGTGGCGCCCGCCTACGACGATCTCGATGCCGATTTTGCCAGCCTTCTCACCGAAATGAATGCAACGGATATAGCGCCTGCCCCGGTGCGCAGTGCTGGCTATGACGATGAATACGATGCCGGCTTCGCGTCTGGCTACAAGCAAGATCGTAGCGAGACGCGCGCCTATGGCGCCAAGCCTGCGGAAGCCCCCGTCAGCGCGGCGGCCGCTTCCTATGCCGATGCAGCGGACGGTTTCGATCTGGGCCCATCGCCTGGCGGCCAGCCGGTTTCGCAAGCCGACGATTTCACCTTCGATGAGCTCGACTACGATCCCGAACTGGACGAGGAGATGTCGGTTCCGGGCCTTGCCGAACGCGGAGCCGAAAGGCAGCCGCGCAGGCGCGGGCTGCTGATAGGAGCGGTGGTCGGCGCCGTGGCGATCGCCGGAGGCCTTGGCGCCTTTGCGTTGACCCTCGGCGGCAAGAGCGGCGGCGATGCGCCGGTTATCGTCAAGGCCGACAACAGGCCGATCAAGATCAAGCCGGAAAATCCAGGCGGCACCGTGGTGCCGAACCAGGACAACAAGGTCTATGACGCTGTGGTCAAGGGCGCCAAGCCCGCCGAGCCGGTTCAGCAGAAGCTGGTCACCAACACCGAAGAGCCCGTGGACCTGAAGGCCAACGAACCGGAGAGCCGCGTCGTCGATCTTTCGCCCAATGACCCCGATGCCGCAGACGATATCGACGCGCCCGGCGCCGTGGCGTCCGACACCGACGGGTCTGGCACCAATGCGCCCGGCACTAACGCGCCTGACTCCAGCGCGCTTGGCGCCAGTGCGGCTGGCGCTACCGAAACCGCCGCCGCACCGGCGCCCAAGTCCGAGGATCGCATCGCGCAGGTTCTGCAGGAGGCCGAGAAGGGTGCAAGCCCCGAGATCGTCGCCGTTGCGCCGCGCAAGGTACGGACCATGGTCGTGAAACCTGACGGCTCGCTGGTGGCGCGCGAGGATCCGGCGCCTGCCGCCCCGCAGATGGCTGCTGCCGAGCCGGCCGATCCGGCGCCGCAGCACGTGGCTCCGGCCGCCCAGGCCGACGCCGCGGCGCAGACCGGCACCGTGCCCCTGATCGACCAAATAACAAGCGATCCGAAGATTGGCGACCAGCCGAGTGGCGATCAGGCGAGCGGCGATCAGGCCGAAACCTCCAAGCTGCAGCCGGCGCCCAAGCCCGACACAAAGGCTGAAGCCAAGGCCCAGGCGTCAGCCAGCAAGCAGTCCGCCAGCACCCCGGCCACGGTTCCGGTGGCGCCGCAGCGCCCGTCCGACCAGCCGGTCGACGTGGTCGGCGAGGTCAAGCCCGATCAGGTCGCTTCCATCGATCCGGCCGCGGCCGGGGCTGGTTCGTGGTCGATACAGATCGCTTCGCAGCCGACAGTCGAAAGCGCCCAGGCGACTTACCAGGATCTGCAGCGCCGCTACGGCAGCGTGCTTTCCGGCCGCACCGCCAACATCGTCAAGGCCGAGATCGCCGGCAAGGGCACCTTCTACCGCGTCCGCGTTCCGGCGCAGTCTCGCAACGAGGCTATCAAACTGTGCACCAGCTACAAGGCTGCCGGCGGCAATTGCTTCGTGTCCCACTAGGCACCAAAACCTCTCGAAAAGCCGGCGTCCGCGCCGGCTTTTTTGCGTGAACGGAAACCACTGAAGGCAATTGCGGGCGATTCCCTTTGTCGGCGCGAAGCTCTAAACTGTTCCGCATGACCGAATCAAAATCCATGATCCTCGGCTGCGCCGGGAAATCACTGACCCGCGACGAGATCCGTTTCTATCGCAACGAATGCCCGTGGGGCTTCATCCTGTTTGCGCGCAATATCGGCGAGACCGAGCAGATCCGCGATCTGGTCGCCGCGATGCGCGACTGCGTCGGGCGTGCGGATGCGCCGGTGTTCATCGACCAGGAGGGCGGCCGGGTGCAGCGCCTACGGCCGCCGCTGGCGCCGAACTATCCGGCTGCCGGTGCACTCGGCGCCTTGTGGCGCGACGACCATGACGCCGGCACCCGTGCCGCATGGCTGATGGCGCGGCTGCATGCCTTCGACCTGCTGCGCTACGGCATCACGGCGGATTGCCTGCCGGTGCTCGACGTGCCGATCGAGGGCGCCAGCGACGTCATCGGCGCGCGCGCCTATGGCAAGGAGCCGCGCGCCGTCATCGAATTAGGTCGCGCCGCGGCGGAAGGCCTGATGGCGGGCGGCGTGCTGCCGGTGATGAAGCATATTCCCGGTCATGGAAGGGCCTTCGCCGACACGCATTTCGAACTGCCGACCGTCGACGCCTCGATCGGCGACCTGCAGCGGCATGATTTTGCCCCGTTCAGGGAGCTCAACCATTTGCCGATGGCGATGACGGCGCATGTCGTCTATAGCGCGATCGACCCGAAGAACCCGGCCACCACATCCGGCAAGGTCATCGAAAAGATCATCCGCGACGAAATCGGCTTCGACGGCCTGTTGATGAGCGACGACACCTCGATGAAGGCACTTTCTGGGGATTTCCCGTCAAAGGCGGCCGCTATCCTTGCGGCGGGCTGCGATCTGGTCCTTCACTGCAACGGCGTGTTCGAGGAGATGGCCGGCATTGGATCGCGCACGACCGGGCTGGAAGGCAAGTCGTTGGAGCGCGCGGAGCGGGCGCTGACCTATATCAGGAACCGTGACGTGGCGGACGAGACCGAGATTCGGGCCGAATTTGCCAGTTATTTCGACGCGGTGGCCTAGCATCAAAGGAAGCGAAGTGGCGGAAACATTGGACCTGAAGGCCGGCAAGGCCGCACCGATGGACCGCTTGTGGGCCGAGAACGACGATTCCCGGCTGACCGGCGATCCGGCGTTGGTCGTCGATGTGGCCGGTTTCGAAGGTCCGCTCGATCTTCTGCTGCATCTTGCCCGCAATCAGAAGGTCGACCTGTCGCGCATCTCGATCCTGGCGCTGGCCGAACAGTATCTGGCGTTCGTCGAGAAGGTGAGGGCGCTGAGGCTGGAGCTTGCCGCCGACTACCTGGTGATGGCGGCATGGCTGGCCTTCCTCAAGTCGAAGCTCCTGATCCCCAAGCAGCCCGGCGACGAAGGCGAAAGCGGCGAGGAACTGGCGGCGGTGCTGCAGTTCCGGCTGAAGCGGCTGGAGGCGATGCGCGACGCGGCGGCACGGCTGGTCAACCGCAACCGGCTCGGACGCGACGTGTTTGCACGCGGCATGCCGGAAATGGTCATCGTCGAGAAGCGCAATGCTTATTCGGCCTCGCTCTACGACCTGTTGACCGCCTATGCCCAGCAGCGCCAGAAGCAGGCAATAACCAATGTGACGATCGCCAGGCGCGGCGTGTGGTCGCTCAAGGATGCGCGCGACGTGCTGACCAGGCTGATCGGGTCGCTGCGCGACTGGACGGCGCTCGACAGTTTCCTGGTCGAATATCTGGCCGGCCCGGAAGAGCGGCGCACCGCGATTGCCAGCTCGTTTGCGGCGACGCTGGAACTGGTGCGCGAAGGCAAGATGGAAATGCGGCAGGACCAGGTGTTCGCGCCGCTTTATCTGCGCGGCCGCGCCCAGGTCATCAAGATAGTCGAGGTAACACCATGAGCGAACGCGCCAACGCTTCGGTCATTCCGTTCAAGGTCGACGACGACGCCGAGCAAGGCGCGGTCGCCGAGAACCCGGCACAAGATCAGGGGCAGAATTTGTCGCGGAATCCTGGCGAGCGGCTGCATATGGCGGAGGCCGTACGGATGGCCGAGGCGATCGTATTCGCCAGCGCCGAGCCGGTCAGCGAAAAACAGCTCACTTCGCGACTGCCCGACGGCATCAACATTGCCGCGGCAATGGCCGAACTGCAGCAGATCTATGCGCGGCGCGGCGTCAATCTGGTGCGCGTCGGCGATGCCTGGGCGTTTCGCACCGCCGGCGACGTCGCCTTCCTGATGAGCCGTGACACGGTGCAGCAGCGCAAACTGTCCCGCGCTGCCCTCGAAGTGCTGGCGATCATCGCCTACCACCAGCCGGTAACGCGCGCCGAGATCGAGGACATCCGTGGCGTCGAGACGTCAAAGGGGACGCTCGACACGCTGATGGAGACCGAATGGGTGCGGATGCGCGGCCGGCGTCGCACGCCCGGCCGTCCCGTCACTTATGGCACGACCGACATTTTCCTCGACCATTTCGCACTGGAGGAGATACGCGATCTCCCCGGCATGGAGGAATTGAAGGGTGCGGGGCTGCTGTCCGGCCGCATGCCGTCGAATTTCTCGGTGCCGCTGCCGCCGGCCGACCCCGATGCGCTCACCGACGACGAGGATCCGCTGACCGACATCGACCTCGAGGAACTCGGCCTTTTGACCCCGCGCGTCACGGAAGATTGACCCGAGCGCCATCTTAAAGCCATAGGCAGGGCGGAACTGCGCCGATTGGTAGCGGGCTGCTGTGCCGAAAGTGCGTGACATCTGCCACTCATTCATGAACTCTGTCGCAGTTCTGTTTGAATCCGAACCCGAAAGCGCATAGATCAGCGTCTGGGAAACCGTTCGAGAGAGATTTGCTATGGGTTCATTTTCGATTTGGCACTGGATGATCGTTCTGGTGATCGTGCTGCTGGTCTTCGGCCGCGGCAAGATCCCTGAGTTGATGGGCGACATGGCCAAGGGCATCAAGAGCTTCAAGAAGGGCATGGCCGACGACGACACTGCTGAGGACAAGCGTACCGTCGAACACCGTTCCGACGAAACCGTTTCGGTACCGAAGGAAAAGGCCAGCAAAGGCTGAGCCCCAACACTTTAGTCGGAACGTATAGCCATGTTCGAAGTCGGCTGGACCGAGATGCTGGTGATCGCGATCGTCATGATCGTGGTCGTCGGGCCCAAGGATTTGCCCAACATGCTGCGCACCTTCGGCCGCACAACGGCGAAGCTGCGCGCCATGGCCTCCGATTTCCAGCGGCAGTTCAACGACGCACTGAAGGAAGCCGAGCTCGACGACGTCAAGAAGTCGGTCGATTCGCTGAGAAGCCTCAATCCGGCGGCCGAGATCAGGAAACAGCTCAATCCATTCGAGCAGGCGGCCGCTGACGTCCGTTCCGGCGTCGATGCCGTGATGAAACCCAAGCCGGTCGTCGATCCCGCCACTTCGACAGAACAGGCAGCCGAGCCGCTGAAGAACGGCGCAACGACGATGCCGGGCGTCAGTCCGCCGGAGCCGACGCCGGCCACGCCGATCTTTCCGGCGATGACGGACGAGTCCGTCGTGGCACCGGCAGTGCAGGCGCAAACGACTGCAGCGGCCGTGCCGCAAAAAGCATCGGCGGCAAAGAAGAAGCCGGCGTCTGCGAAAGCAGCGGCTGCCGTGCCGGCCAAGCCGGCAAAGACCGCTGCGCCAAAGGCCGCCACGAAAGCTGAGCCGAAAGCTCAATCGGCAGCAACGAAGAAGCCGGCCGCCAGGAAAACGGCGGGAGCCGCAAAGTGAGCACTTCGGATAAGGAAAAGGACGAAATCGAGAAATCGTCGGCTCCGCTGATGGAGCATCTGATCGAGTTGCGCCGGCGGCTGATGTGGTCGATCGGCGGTTTCTTCGTCGCTTTTCTTGTGTGCTTCTTCTTCGCCAAGAAGCTGTTCAACCTGCTGGTCATTCCGTTCAGATGGGCTACGCAATGGGCCGGGCTCGACCCGCACAAGGTCGAGCTGATCTATACGGCACCGCAGGAATTCTTCTTTACCCAGGTCAAGCTCGCCATGTTTGGCGGCATGGTCATCGCCTTTCCGCTGATCGCCACGCAGATCTACAAATTCATCGCGCCCGGCCTCTACAAGAACGAGCGCAATGCCTTCCTGCCGTTCCTGATCGCCTCGCCGATCCTGTTCCTGATGGGCGCGTCGCTGGTCTATTTCTTCTTCACGCCGATGGTGATGTGGTTCTTCCTCGCCATGCAGCAGACCGGCACCAACGACCAGGTGCAGATTTCGCTGCTGCCGAAAGTGTCCGAATATCTCAGCCTGATCATGACGCTGATCTTCTCCTTCGGCCTGGTGTTCCAGCTGCCGGTGGTGACAAGCCTGATGACGCGGGTCGGCATGCTGTCGTCCACGGCCCTGGCCGAGAAGCGCAAATGGGCGATCGTCATCGCCTTCGTCGTGGCGGCGGTGCTGACGCCGCCCGACCCGATGAGCCAGATCGGCCTCGCCATTCCGACGATCCTGCTCTACGAGGTCTCGATCTGGTCGGCCCGGCTGATCGAACGCAGCAAGGAGCGCGACCGTGTGGCCCGCGAAAAGCAGGACGCCACCGAAGAGGTGGCCGAAAAGCCGGCGGACGCGTCTTCGACATAGGTTCGGTTGAAGCGGGCAGCATTTTTTTGCCGGCCATAGCAACTTTGTTCTTGCTTTGTGCCGGCAGCTATGCTACTAATTTAGGTATGGTGCCAATTGGCTCCAAAAACCCGCCTCTCGAGGCGGGTTTTTGTTTCCAGGGTTCTTTCGATCGAACGTTGCGCGTGCTGCCTACCTGAGGTCGGCGCGAAGGAACTCTGCCTTGACGTCTTGTATCGATGCGGTTTACGCCCTCTGGTCTTTGTTTTGGGCATTTCCTTGCCCCGAAACCGCCGTGCCGAGGACGAACAGACCATGCTTGACATCAAATGGATTCGCGACAACCCGAAGGCCCTTGTCGAGGCGCTCCAGAAGCGCTCGTGGTCGGCTGAGGATGCGCAGTCCACGGTCGACGACCTGATCGGCGCGGATGAGGCGCGGCGCGAGCATCTGACCGAGCTGCAGACCAGGCAGGAACGCCGCAACGCCGCATCGAAGGAGATCGGCAATGCCATGCGCTCGGGCGATGCAGCTCTTGCCGAAAGGCTGAAGGCCGAGGTCGGCGAGATTAAGGCCTTCATCCAGAATGGCGAGGCGCGCGAGCGCGAGCTCGACAAGGCGCTGAACGATGCGCTGGCAGTGCTGCCAAACGTGCCGTTCGACGACGCGCCGGTCGGCAAGGACGAGCACGACAACGTCGTCAAGCGTGTCGTCGGCGAGGTGCCGACGCGGCCGAACTGGGTGAAGGAGCATTTCGAGATCGGCGAAGTGCTCGGCATGATGGATTTCGAGCGGGCAGCACGGCTTTCCGGCTCGCGCTTCACCGTGCTCAAAAGCGGCCTGGCGCGGATGGAACGCGCGCTCGGCCAGTTCATGCTGGATCTGCACACCACCGAGCACGGCTATATAGAGATCCAGCCGCCGTTGATGGTGCGCGACGAGGTGCTTTTCGGGACCGGGCAACTGCCGAAATTCGAAGAGGATTTATTCTTCGTTCGGCACGGGGACGGCAGGCTTGGCCTAATCCCAACCGCCGAAGTGCCGCTCACCAATCTCGTTCGCGACGAGATCATGCCGCACGAAAAACTGCCGCTGCGCTATACGGCGCTGACGCCGTGCTTCCGCTCCGAGGCGGGCTCGGCCGGGCGCGACACGCGCGGCATGCTGCGCCAGCACCAGTTCTACAAGGTCGAGCTGGTGTCGATCACCGACCAGGAGACTTCGGTTGCCGAGCATGAGCGCATGACCGAATGCGCCGAGGAGGTGCTGAAGCGGCTCGGCCTGCCGTTCCGCACCATGACGCTGTGCACCGGCGACATGGGCTTTGGCGCGCGCAAGACCTATGACATCGAGGTCTGGCTGCCCGGCCAGAATGCCTATCGCGAGATATCGTCGTGCTCGGTATGCGGCGATTTCCAGGCGCGGCGCATGGACGCCCGCTACAAGGACAAGGACGGCAAGGGCAACCGCTTCGTCCACACGCTGAACGGTTCGGGCACCGCCGTCGGCCGCGCGCTCATTGCCGTCATCGAAAATTATCAGAACGAGGACGGCAGCGTAACCATTCCTGAAGCGCTTCGGCCTTACATGGGCGGTCTGGAAAAGATCGAATCATCGAAGTGACAAGCTTGTCGGCCCCGCGTTCCTTCGCGCCCCCCTCTGTCCTGCCGGACATCTCCCCCTCAAGGGGGGAGATTGCGCCGTCATCACAGCTTTCGCCAACTGTTGGCGTAGCAAGGAAGGCGGCGGCTACGGAATTGCCGATCTCCCCCCTTGAGGGGGAGATGCCAAGCGGTGGAAAAGAGGGCAGGACAGAGGGGGGTATCGTAGAGCGCTGCCGTCAATCCAATTCTGCAAAGGCGGTCTCATGCGCATCCTTCTGACCAACGACGACGGCATCCATGCCGAGGGCCTTGCGTCGCTCGAACGCATCGCGCGCACGCTGTCGGACGACGTCTGGGTGGTGGCACCGGAACAGGATCAGTCCGGCTATGCGCATTCGCTGTCGATCTCGGAGCCGCTGCGGCTCAGGAAAATCGGCGAAAAGCACTTTGCGGTGCGCGGAACGCCGACCGATTGCGTCATCATGGGCGTGAAGAAGATCCTGCCCGAAGCGCCTGACCTGATCCTGTCCGGCGTCAATTCCGGCGCCAACATCGCCGACGACCTCACCTATTCGGGCACGGTCGCCGGCGCCATGGAAGGCGCGCTGCTCGGCGTGCGATCGATCGCCATCAGCCAGGCCTATTCCTATGTCGGCGAGGACCGCGTCGTTCCCTACGAGACCACCGAAGCGCTGGCGCCGGCCCTGCTTGAAAAGCTCGTCGCCATGCCGTTGCCGGACGGCGTGCTGCTCAACGTCAATTTTCCGAACTGTGCGCCGGAAGAGATCGCCGGAACTGTAGTCACTTCGCAGGGGAAGCTGGTCCACAGCCTGTGGGTCGACGAGCGGCGCGACGGGCGCGGCCTGCCTTACTACTGGCTCCGCTTCGGCCGCGAGCCAGTCGAGGGCAAGCAAGGCACCGACCTCCATGCCTTGCGCAATCGGCTGGTGTCGGTGACGCCGCTGCAGCTCGATCTCACCGCGCATGAAATCCGCGATCAACTGGCCAAGGCGCTCGCATGAACTTGAACCACGCTGCAACGGTCGACGAGCGCGAAGGTTTCGCTGCCTTCCTGCTTCGCCTGCGCGGCAGGGGGACGGTGCCGAAGGCGCTGATCGCCGCCTTCGAGGCGACGCCGCGGCGCGGCTTTCTGTCTCCGCATTTCCACTCGATAGCCTGGTCGGACCGTATGCTGCCGATCGAATGCGGCGAGGCCATCGAAGGCGCCGACCTGCAGGCGGCGGTGATCGCGGCACTTGCCATCGAGCCGGGCAACCGGGTGCTCGAGATCGGCACCGGGTCCGGCTACACGGCGGCGGTGATGTCGCGGCTTGCCGCGCGGATCGTCACCATCGACCGTTACAAGACGCTGGCCGAACAGGCCCGGCAGCGCCTCGAGGCACTCGCCATCGGCAATGTCATCGTGCGCCAGGCGGACGGTTCCAACGGGCTGGCCAACGAAGCGCCGTTCGACCGCATCGTCGCCTGGGCGGCCTTCGACAGCCTGCCGCGCTTTCTCCTCGACCAATTGTCGAGCGGCGGCATCGTCATCGCGCCGATCGGACCCGACGAAGGCGAGCAGATGCTGGCCAAGCTGACCAAGGTCGGCAGCCGCTTCGAACGCGAGGATATCGGCCTGGTGCGCCTGCAGCCGATCCTGCACGGTGTCGCCGCGGTCATCTAGACTGTGTCGATATTCAGGTGAGGCCGGCCTGCAAAATGGCGGCTTCCTCCGCTTCCGGCCTTCGCCGGCCGAAGCATTCATAAGAGGTCGCGGCAGTTAAGGCTATGGCCGGCGTAGGCCGGTGCTCACGTACCCAAAAGTACGCTCCGCTCCGGTTCTCGGAACCCACCATTTTCGGCTCCGCCTGACCTGAATCTCGACACACCCGGCGCTCGATCCTCGAATATTTTAAGAAAATTTGCGTCTGATTCTACAGGTTTAACCGACCGGTAACATTAACGCGCTTTAATCACACTCAGTTGTACCGGGTCTGTGCGGGTTAGTGCGATGCAATTCAGTGTTTTGAAGGCAAACGGACGCAATCTGGCGCGTGGCTGCGCCGTCCTCATGATCGCAGGCGCTGCGACGGGGTGTAGTTCCCAGGTGGCGCGGTTCAACAGCGTCGATGACGTGTTCACCGCCTCGACTAACAACCAGCGCGCCATCATCGACAAGCAGGATGCTGCCCAGCCCTATCCGGGCGATGTTGCGGCCGCGCCGGTCGACGGCAGCCACACCCAGTCGGTCAGCCGCTCAAGCCTCGAACCGGTTACGGCGCAGCAGTTGCCACCGCCGGCTCCCGCCCTGGCACCCGCCGCCCGCCCGGTGCGTACCGCTGCCGCGCCGGCGATGGCGCCTGCCGCTCCTCGTGTCGACAGGACGGCAACCGGCACCGTCGCTCCGGCGGCAAGGCCGTTCAAGAACGCCGAGCCCGACGCGCCGCGCATGGCGACGGCCGCCGGCGCACCGCATGCAACCGAGATCGTCGTCAAGGACGGCGAGACCATTTCCGGCCTGTCTCGGCGCTACGGCGTGCCGGCCGATGCCATCATGAAAGTCAACGGGCTGAGCGCGACCAAGGGGCTGAAGACCGGCCAGAAGCTCGTCATCCCGGCCTATGCGTATTCGAGCAACGGCGCCACGCCGAAAGTCGCCGACGCCAAGCCCGCGAACGGCACCAGGCACGACCAGCCGGCCGACGCGCCGGAGAAGGTGGCCGTGCTGCCGCAGCAACCGAAGCTCAGGGAAGGCAAGTCTGCCGCGCAGGTGGACGCCTCGGCTGCCGCGAGCCAGCCGAAGGATGGAAAGGCCGCGCCCAAAGTGGCTTCGGCGACGGCCAAGCCAGCCGGTGCCGGCGGCACCTACACGGTTCAGCAAGGCGATACGCTGTCGGCCATCGCCAGAAAGACCGGCGTCGGCGTCGTCGCGTTGAAGCAGGCGAACGGCATGCAGGATGGACTGCTCAAGATCGGCCAGACCCTGAAAGTGCCGGCAGGCGGAACCGCTGTTGTCGCCGGTGCGAAGCCGGCAAAGGTCGATCCGGTGACGACGGCCACCACCCAGCCGCCTGCCAAGGCCACGCCGACGCAGACGCTCGCCTCCTACACGCCGCCAAAGAAGGACGCGAAAGTCATCCAGCAGGCCGAGGACGACGACGCGGTGGCGCCGGACGCAACGGGCATCGGCAAGATGCGCTGGCCGGTGCGCGGCCGCGTGATCTCAAGCTTCGGCGGCGGCAAGGACGGCGTCGACATTGCCGTGCCCGAGGGGACGCCGGTCAAGGCAGCTGAAAACGGCGTCGTCATCTATGCCGGTGACGGCCTCAAGGAATTCGGCAACACAGTGCTGGTGCGTCACGAAAACGGCCTGGTCACCGTCTACGGCCACACCAGCTCGATCGAGGTGCAGCGCGGCCAGAAGGTCAAGCGCGGCCAGGAAATCGCCCTGTCCGGCATGAGCGGCACCACCGACTCGCCGAAACTGCATTTCGAAGTGCGCAAGAACTCGGCGCCGGTCGATCCTTCGACCTATCTCGAATAGATGACGAAAGCGATTTGCGGGCCACCTGACCTTCAGCCCGCCGAGGAAGTCCGCTCCGCAAGGTGCGGGCTTCTTCTGCTGTTAGTCGTTGAGCGGCTAATCCTTGAGCGGCTTGCCGAGCCGGCCTGCCAGATCCTGGGTGAACTGCCAGGCGACGCGGCCCGAACGGCTGCCCCGCGTCGTCGCCCATTCCAGCGCCTCGGCGCGCAGCGTCTCGGGATCGATGGCGAGATCGTGATGGCGGACATAGCCGTCGATCATATCGAGATATTCGTCCTGCGAACATTTGTGGAAGCCAAGCCACAGGCCGAAACGGTCCGACAGCGAAACCTTTTCCTCGACCGCTTCGGACGGATTGATCGCCGTCGAGCGCTCATTATCGATCATGTCGCGCGGCAACAGATGCCGCCGGTTCGAGGTGGCGTAGAAGATGACGTTGGCCGGGCGGCCCTCGACGCCGCCTTCAAGCGCTGCCTTCAGCGATTTATAGGACGTGTCGTCATGGTCGAATGACAGGTCGTCGCAGAACAGGATGAAGCGGAAGGGTGCTGCCTTCAGCAGGCCCATCAGCTTCGGCAGCGTGTCGATGTCTTCGCGATGGATCTCGATAAGCTTGAGCGGCAGATCGAGGTTGGCCGAAGCGTTGACCGCGGCGTGCACCGCCTTGACCAGCGACGATTTGCCCATGCCGCGCGCGCCCCACAACAGCACGTTGTTGGCAGCATAGCCTGAGGCAAAGCGCTCGGTGTTGTCGACCAATATGTCGCGGACGCGATCGACCCCGCGGATCAGGCCGATGTCGACGCGGTTGACCTTGAGCACCGGCTCCAGATAGCCGGGATCGGCCTGCCAGACGAAGCAATCGGCCTCGCCGAGGTTGGTTTGCGGCACCGGCGGCGGGGCGAGGCGAGCGACCGCCTCGATCAGGCGGTCGAGCTTCTGGCTCAGGGTATCGATGGTGCTGTCGGTCATCTCTTGTCTTTTTTGTTTCGCTTTCGGGATGGTGCGGCAGGCCAACCTACCTGATTTCAGCGGTTTCGAAACTCGTCCCAAGCATTTGTTCGGGCATGATCTTTTGCGGAAACCGAGCGTCGCTTTTCGGGATCACCCTCTAACACGGCTCACCAGGCCGGAAAAGCAGCCGATTTGCCCGGCGGCGCAGTTGCATTGGCAACGTTACCGACTATATTCCGGCCAAATTTGGCGGGGCCGTCAAATTCCCAGAACGGTTAAGGCGGCTGTTTTTAAAATTCAGGAGTACCTCGATGTTCGTGACACCGGCATACGCCCAAGGCATCGGCGGGGACTCGTCCGCAATGTTTATCCAGATCGTGCCGTTTGCTCTGATTTTCGTGATCATGTATTTTCTGATCATCCGGCCGCAGCGCACGCAGCTAAAGAAGCGCGGCGAGATGCTGGCGGCGGTTCGTCGCGGCGATACCGTTGTCACCGGCGGCGGCTTGGTCGGCAAGGTGACCAAGGTGATCGACGATAACGAGCTGGAGATCGACCTTGGCGGCGGCACCAAGGTGACGGCGCTGCGCTCGACGATCGCCGACGTACGCGTCAAGGGCGAGCCGGTGGCAAACCAGAACGCCAAGAAATAACCGAATTGTCGGCGGAACGATCCGCCAGTACGCCCTGACGGACGACGCCATATGCTTTATTTTTCGCGCTTCAAGATGATCCTGATCTGGCTGGCCGTGGCCGCCACAGTGGTCCTCGCTGCGCCCAACCTTTTTTCCGCCAGCACGCTGGCCAAGCTTCCCGACTGGGTGCCGAAGCGGCAGATGACGCTCGGCCTCGACCTGCAGGGCGGCTCGCACATCCTGCTCAGGATGGATCCGAACGATCTGATCAAGGATCGGCTGGAGACGACGCGCGACGAAATCAGGACGCTGCTGCGCGATGCCAAGATCGGCTATACCGGCCTTGCCGGGTCGGGGCGCACGGTGCAGGTCCGCATCACCGATCCCGCACAGATCGACGCCGCCAAGAACGCATTGAAGCCGTTGACCAATCCGGTGGCGGCCGGCCTGTTCAGCGGCGGCTCCGTCCAGGAGATGACCCTGGATGATTCCGAGGCCGGCCTGCTTAAATTCACCGTCACCGATGCCGGCATCAAATACCGTACGTCGACGGCGCTGACCCAGTCGATCGAGGTCGTCAGCCGTCGTGTCAACGAACTGGGAACGACCGAGCCGATCGTGCAGCGGCAAGGGGACGACCGCATCCTTGTGCAGGTGCCTGGTTTGCAGGACCCGCAACGGCTGAAGGAAATTCTCGGCCAGACCGCCAAGCTGACCTTCCAGATGGTCGACCAATCGATGCCGGTGCAGGATGCGCTGAACGGCCGTCCGCCGCCGGGGTCCTCGGTGCTGTATTCGCAGGACGATCCGCCGGTTCCGTATCTGATCGAGAACCGCGTCATTGTTTCGGGTGAAAACCTCGTCGATGCCCAGGCGACGTTCAACTCGCAGACCAATGAGCCGGTGGTTTCGTTCCGCTTCGATTCCAAGGGGGCGCAGCGGTTCGGCCAGGCGACAGCGCAGAATGTCGGCAAGCTGTTTGCCATCATCCTCGACAACCAGGTGATTTCGGCGCCGCGGATCAACGAACCGATTCCTGGCGGTTCCGGCCAGATATCGGGGAATTTCACCGCCGAGAGCGCCAACGATCTCGCCGTGCTGCTGCGCGCCGGCGCCTTGCCGGCGACGCTCACCGTGATCGAGGAGCGCACCGTGGGGCCTGGCCTCGGCCAGGACTCCATCCATGCCGGCAAGGTCGCCGGCATCATCGGCTCGATCCTAGTGGTGGCGTTCATGTTCGTCGCCTACGGTTTCCTCGGCTTCCTCGCCAACATCGCGCTGGCGGTGCATGTCGCGATGATCGTCGGGCTGCTGTCGCTGCTTGGCGCGACGCTGACCTTGCCGGGTATCGCCGGTATCGTGCTGACCATCGGCATGGCGGTCGATTCGAACGTGCTGATCTATGAGCGTATTCGCGAGGAGCGACGTGCCGGCCGCTCGGTGATCCAGGCGATCGATACCGGCTTCAGCAAGGCGCTGGCGACCATCGTCGATTCCAACGTCACTTCGCTGATTGCCACCGTGGTGCTGTTCTACCTCGGCACCGGGCCGGTGAAGGGTTTTGCCGTCACCTATGCCATCGGCATCCTGACCACGGTCTTCACCGCCTTCACCTTCACGCGCCTGCTGGTGTCGATCTGGCTTCGCCGCGCCCGTCCGAAGGAGTTGCCACGCGCGCCGGTGACCTTCATTCCGCCGGGAACGAAAATTCCGTTCATGGGCATCCGCCGCTGGACGTTCACGCTCTCGAGCGTGCTTTCGGTGCTGTCGGTCATCGGCTTCATGACCATCGACATCAATTACGGCATCGATTTCAAGGGCGGCTCGCTGATCGAGGTGCAGTCCAAGGCCGGCAATGCCGATCTGGCCGACATCCGCGGCAGGCTAACGGAACTCAATATCGGCGAGGTGCAGGTTCAACAATTCGGCGAGCCGAACGACGTTCTGATCCGCGTCGGTACCCAGGAGGGCGGCGAGAATGCCGAGCAGACCGTCATCGACAAGGTGCGCGGCGAGCTGCAGGACCAGTATGATTTCCGCCGCGTCGAAGTGGTCGGGCCGACGGTCTCGGGCGAGCTTGCCAAGCAAGGCACCATTGCCATGCTGGTCGCGCTGCTCGGCATCCTGATCTATGTCTGGTTCCGCTTCGAATGGCAGTTCGCGGTCGGCGCCATCGTTGCGACCGTTCACGACGTGGTCATGACGATCGGCTTCTTCGTCCTCACCGGCCTCGAATTCAACCAATCGTCGCTGGCGGCGATCCTTACCATCATCGGTTATTCGCTCAACGATACGATCGTCGTCTATGACCGCGTTCGCGAGGATCTGCGAAAATACAAGCGAATGCCGCTGCCGCAATTGCTGAACAACGCCATCAACGAGACGCTGTCGAGGACGACGCTGACCTCGGTGACAACGATCCTGGCGCTGCTGGCCCTGGTGCTGTTCGGCGGCGAGGTGATCCGCTCGTTCACCATGGCCATGCTGTTCGGCGTCGTGTTCGGCACCTATTCGTCGATATTCATCGCCGCGCCGCTGCTCATCCTGTTCAAGTTGCGGCCGCAGGCCGCGGCGTCGGACGAGGAAAAGCCGGTGGGCGGCGGCAAAGCCATAGCCACCTGACGGCTTGCCTCAAAAGTGGCCAAGGGCATCGTCATCCGCGAGGCGCATTTCCCCGGCCGCGCACCGATCGAGGCTTACGGCAATGGCGGTTTCCGCTTTGCCGACATGTCGCATCGCGGCTCGCTGCTGTGCCTGCCTTCTGGCATCTATGGCTGGGAGCCGGCCGATCCGTTGGCGCTGACGGCAGCGGATTTCACCAAGCTGTTCAACGAGGCCGCCAAGGTCGAGATCCTGCTGGTCGGCAGCGGCAAGGACCTGAGGCCGTTGCCGGCCGCGCTGCGTGCCGCGCTGAAGGACGCCGGCATTTCCGCCGATCCGATGTCGACCGGGGCGGCTGTGCGGACCTACAATGTGCTGCTGGCGGAAAACCGCGCCGTGGCCGCAGCACTCATCGCCGTCGACTGACGTGGCCGAAAACACCAAAGTCGCCATGGAGACGGTGCGCGCCGCCGATCATGACCGCTATCTGACCGCGCTCTACGCGCCCGAAGACAAGCGGGACGCGCTGTTTTCGCTCTATGCCTTCAACGCCGAAATTGCCGGCATACGCGATCGCATCCGCGAAGCGCTGCCGGGCGAGGTCCGGCTGCAATGGTGGCGCGATGTCATCGCCGGCCAAGAGGATGGGGCTGAGGTCGGCCATCCCGTGGCGGACGCGCTAAGGGCGACTATTTCCACTCATCGCCTGCCCAAGGCTGCTTTCGACAATATGCTCGAAGCGCGCATCTTCGATCTCTATGACGACCCGATGCCGTCGCGCACCGACCTCGAAGGCTATTGCGGCGAGACTGCCGCCGCGCTCATCCAGCTTGCGGCGATCGTGCTCGATCCGGTCCAAGCACCACGCTTTGCCGAACTTGCCGGCAGGGCAGGTTGTGCGCAGGCGATGACCGGTCTCCTGCTTCTGCTGCCGCTGCATCGCAAGCGGGGACAGTGCTTTGTCCCGGCCGATATTTTGGCGGCGGCGGGATCGTCGCCGCAAGAGTTCGTTACAGGTGACGGCGGGCCGGGCGCGGAACGCGCCGTTGCCGCGATGATCGCGCTGGCACGGGAACATCTTTCCGCTTTCGAGCAGGGGGCGTCCGTTTTGCCGGTTTCATTGCGCCCGGCCTTTCTGCCGCTGGCTCTTTCGGGCGCCTATCTCGACAAGATGGAGCGCGCCCGCCACTCACCGCTTGATAGCGCGGTGCGGCTCTCTGTCCTGCGCCGGCATTGGCTTTTGTTCCGGCGAGCGACGCGAGGCTGGCCGGCCGCATAGAGGCTGCCGCGTAGCCAACCTGATCGTTATTCCGCCGCTTCCGCCCGAAAAGGCAGCCCCAGCCATTCGCGGCAGTCGGCGAGCGCGCGCGATGTCACCGCGTGCCGCTTGGCGACCGTCTTGTCCTTGCCACGCAGCCGCTTGCCCTCGATCTTTGGCGCGTCCACGGGCGGGAACAGGCCGAAATTGACATTCATCGGCTGGAAGGAGCGCTTCCCCGGCTCGTCGTCGGAGACAATATGGCCACCAGTGATGTGGT
The DNA here is from genome assembly GCF_040322175.1 of Mesorhizobium sp. M0185. Lineage (NCBI taxonomy): Bacteria > Pseudomonadati > Pseudomonadota > Alphaproteobacteria > Hyphomicrobiales > Phyllobacteriaceae > Mesorhizobium > Mesorhizobium sp. M0185. Next base: position 40,770 of record NZ_JAMYSY010000023.1, read on the forward strand.
TGAGCAGCGCGCCGAAAGCGCTGGTCAAGGGCGGCAGCGACGGCGCGTGGCCAAGCCTTTCGGCGGCGGCAAAGCGCCCGGCAAGCAGGCCGATGGCGGCACTCTCGACATAGCCTTCGCAGCCAGTGATCTGGCCGGCAAAACGCAAGCCGGGTCGCGATTTCAACTGCAGCGACGCATCGAGCAGCGTCGGCGAATTGATATAGGTGTTGCGGTGCAGGCCGCCGAGGCGGGCGAACTCGGCGTGTTCCAGCCCGGGAATGGTGCGGAATATGCGCACCTGCTCGGCATGCTTCAGCTTGGTCTGGAAGCCGACCATGTTGTAGAGCGTGCCCAGCGCATTGTCCTGGCGGAGCTGGACGACGGCATACGCCTTTACAGACGGATTATGCGCATTGGTCAGTCCCATCGGCTTCATCGGCCCGTAGCGCAATGTCTCGACGCCGCGCTCGGCCATCACCTCGATCGGCAGGCAGCCGTCGAAATAGGGCGTGCCTTCCCATTGCTTGAATTCGGTCTTCTGGCCGTCGACCAGCGCCTGCACGAAGGCAAGGTACTGCTCCTTGTCCATCGGGCAGTTGATGTAATCCTTGCCGGTGCCGCCGGGACCGACCTTGTCGTAGCGCGACTGGAACCAGCAGATATCCATGTCGATCGTGTCGAAATGGACGATCGGCGCGATGGCATCGAAAAAGGCGAGCGCGTCGGCGCCGGTTGCTTCCGCAATCGATTGGGCGAGCGAAGGCGCCGTCAGCGGGCCGGTGGCAACGATCGCCTGGTCCCACTCCGCCGACGGCAGGCCGGGCACTTCCTCGCGACGAATGGTGATGAGCGGGTGGGCTTCGAGCTTTCTGGTGACCGCTTCGGAAAATCCGTCGCGGTCGACGGCCAGCGCACCGCCGGCCGGCACCTGATGGGCGTCGCCGGCGCTCATGATCAGTGAACCAGCCAGCCGCATTTCGGCGTGCAGCAGGCCGACGGCATTGGTTTGCGCATCGTCGGAGCGGAAGGAGTTGGAACAGACGAGCTCGGCCAGCCCGTCGGTCTTATGCGCGTCGGTACCGCGGACGGGGCGCATTTCATGCAGGACAACGGGAACGCCGGCTTCGGCCGCCTGCCAGGCGGCTTCGGAGCCGGCGAGACCGCCGCCGATAACGTGAATGGGGTTCTTGTCCATGAGCGCCGAAATAGTCGCTTGGCGCAAGGATTGCAATTGCCAGGGATCGCACCGCAAGTGGGCTGCTGCGGAATATTGCCCAAAACAACAACACCCGCCGGGGGAGGAGGTCCGGCGGGTGTCGTTTTGTTGGTCGATCCTCGGGAGGAGGTGAAGATCGACCGTATTCGTCATCGCCGGGGAGGAGGTCGGCTTTGACGAAATTCCTTTCGCCATTTGAAAGGGTGCGAAACCCTTTTTGAAACAGCGCCCGCCGGGGGAGGAGGTCCGGCGGGCGCCGTTTTTGTGGTCAACCCTCGGGAGGAGGTGAAGGCTGACCGTATCCGTCAGGGTCGGGGAGGAGGTCGACCCTGGCGAAATTCTTGTGGTTAGATCGCCCTGCGAGCGACCATCTTGATCTCGTCGCGGACGATGCCGAGATCGTTGAGCTGGCGATTCGACAGGCGACCCAGCTCGGTAACCGTCTCGCGGTAGACGCGCCAGTTACGATAGTTGCGGATCAGGTTCATTGTCGTTCTCTTTTCAAAACTGGTTCGGACCATTTGCGGCCCGAAGGATTAGACCGCCTTGCGGGCGACGTAGTGAATGTCGCTGCGGCTGATGCCGAGGTCGGTCAGTTCACGGGTGCTCAGGCGGTTCAGCTCGGACACGGTGTCCCTATAGCGGCGCCAGTTGCGATAGTTGCGGATCAGGTTCATGGTAGTCTCGTTTCGTCTTTCTTTCGGATCATTCCGTCGTTGTGTGCACCGTGAAAATAGGTGGGGTCATATCGATTTAAAAGCGCTATTGGTGCATGGCAGCAATGCAAATTGTGCAATGCAGCATTAACGCGCGTCCGGTTTTCCGCCCAGATCGGAAAACGCCGTTAGGTCAAACGCTTGGCCGGACGAGCTAAAAGAACCAAGCAAAGGGGGAGGGGCATGGCGAGCTATTCGTCACGGGTCAGGTCGGATATCGCGCGATGGCAGCAGGCTGGCCTGATCGACGCGCCGACAGCCGAGGCTCTAACGCGCGACGTCGAGGCAAACGAACGCAAATCGCTGAGTTTCGGCTCGATCCTGGCGATGATGGCGGCGCTGCTGTTCGGCGCAGCTATCCTGATCTTTATCGCCGCCAACTGGGAAGTCATCCCGCGGCTGGTGCGGGTCGCGGCACTTTTTGCCGTTATCCTTGCCGGCTATGTCGGCGGCGCGGTGCTGAAGATGCGCGACCATGCGGCGATCGGCGAAGCACTGTGGATCGTCGCGGCGGCAGCGTTCGGCGGATCGATCGCGCTGATCGGCCAGATGTATCATTTGTCGGGCGACGAGGCCTCGGCCTTGATCACCTGGGGCGCCGGCACGGCGCTGGCGGCGGTGGCGCTGCGCTCAAACCCGCTGACCGTCGCTGCCGTCGGCATCGCCGATGCCTGGCTGTTCCTGAGAGGGTTCGACTACTTCCGGCGCACGGAATTTCCGCATCTCTTCGTGGTCATGGCGCTAATTCTGTTCGCCGTTTCGTTCTGGACGCGCAGCCAGGCGGCGCGCCACCTGATCATCCTGTCGGTGCTTTTCTACCTCGTGCTGTTGGCCATGGAATACGACACGCTGCAAGTCGCCATCCCGCTCGTTGCCGCATCGGTGCTGCTTTTTACCGCTGCGATCTTTGCTGCCGGGCCGGTCGAGAGGGTTTTGCAACTCGGCGGCAGGTTGCCCTTGCACGCGCTGATCGGCTTTCTCACCGGCCTGGCGATGATCCAATTCGAACTGGCGGATGAAAGCAGCTACAATAGCGGCTTCGCCATTGCCTCGGCTGTTGCGCTGGCCGGCATCGTCGCGGCGATCGTGCTGGGCGGCCGCGAGAGCCGGGGACTGCGCTGGGTTGCCTATACGGGCTTCGCCTTCGAACTCGCCATCATCTACGTGGTGATGCTGCAATCAATGCTCGACACCGCAGGCTTCTTCCTTGCGGCGGCGGTGCTTCTCGCCGTTCTTGCTTTCATTATCATCCGCATAGAAAAGCGCATGAACGCCTCGAACATGACAGGAGCGGCGGCATGATGACCGGCAAAAGACTGATCATCTCGGCGCTGGTCCTGGCGCTCGTCCAGATCGGCTTTCTGAGCTGGATCATCGCCGGACGCGCGGCGATCCTGCGCGATGGCAAGCAGGTCCTGCTCAAGGTCGAGCCGATCGATCCGCGCGATCTCTTGCGCGGTGACTACATTCTGCTCGGCTACGATATTTCGCGCATACCGGTGAAACTGATCGGCAACATTCCGGCCGGCAAGCTTTCCAGCGAGGAAACGTCGATCGTGGTCAGGCTGAAGCAGGGCGCCGATGGCTATTGGGGGCCGACCGCGGCTTGGTTCGGGCAAGCGCCGGTGCCCGCAGCATCCGATGAAGCCGATATCGTCGGACATGTCTTCGAGGGCTGGAATATCAGCCAGGGAGCAACGACGATCGCGCCGGATTACGGCATCGAGCGCTTCTATCTGCCGGAAGGCGAGGGGATGGCGATCCAGAACGACATGCGGGTGCGGCCGTTCGGCATCCGGGTGGCGATTGCGGCCAACGGCACCGCGCAGATCAAAGCGCTGGTGGATGGCGACAAGACACTGTTCGAGGAGCCGCTTTACTAGATCGCACTACGGCCTTGGCAATGATCCTCCTTCGCCAAGGCTTCGGAGGAGCTTCGAGTGGCCTGCCACCCGAAGCTCGAATAGCGAAGGGTGGTGCGGATGAAGGGACTCGAACCCCCACGCCTTTCGGCACTGGAACCTAAATCCAGGGCGTCTACCAATTCCGCCACATCCGCATTGCCCGGCCAATCCCATGTAGCCATCATTCTGTCAATGTCAGAGCCCACATCGGCATCATTGGCCGGAATGCAAAGATGGTTGAAAATCGGCCGCGCCTGTGACAAAAGGCGTGTCGAATGTGACGGGACGCGACGATCCGCTTCTGCAGAATGTGATAAGAAGTAGGAAAAACAAAGACTTATTCACATTTTGGAGCGTATTTCTGGAGGATTTGTGCCGCGTTGAGCGGACAGATCGCCAAGTCCCGCACCAAAAGCCATTCCCGGCAAGATCATACCGGCAGGCTGTAAACGGCAGGGGCCGTTTGACGGCCTCATTGGTGGAAACAAAGGTTTTATGATGCAGGTCACCGAAACGCTCAACTCCGGTCTCAAGCGCGAGATCAAGATCACCGTCCCGGCCGGTGACATGGAAGCCAAGCTGATGGCGCGGCTCTCCGATGCCAGGAACAAGGTCCGCATCAATGGCTTCCGCCCCGGCAAGGTGCCGGTGCAGCATCTGCGCAAGGTCTACGGCAAATCATTCATGGCCGAAGTGGTCAACGAGATTCTCAATGATTCGACCCGTTCGATCATCACCGGGCGCGGCGAAAAGGCTGCCATGCAGCCTGAAGTGATCATGACCGAGGACGAGAAGGAAGCCGAGAAGATCCTGGCAGGCGGTGCCGATTTCGAGTTCCGCCTGAACTATGAGGTCATTCCGCCGATCGAGATCAAGGATTTCTCCGACATCAAGGTGACGCGCCACGTGTTCGACGTGCCGGATGAAGAGATCGACGAGCAGGTCAAGCGTGTCGCTGAATCCGCCCGCACTTACGAGCCGAAGACCGGCAAGGCCGCCGAGGGCGACCGTGTGACCATCGATTATGTCGGCAAGATCGACGGCGAAGCCTTCGGCGGCGGCGCCGGCACCGATCAGCCGCTGGTGCTCGGCTCGAAGGAATTCATCCCCGGCTTCGAGGACCAGCTGGTCGGCAGCAAGGCCGGCGACGAGAAGCAGGTCACGGTTACCTTCCCGGAAAACTACCAGGCGGCGCATCTGGCCGGCAAGGAAGCCACTTTTGACGTGACGATCAAGGAAGTGTCGAAGCCCGGCGCGCTTGAGATCAACGACGAGATGGCCAAAAATCTCGGCCTTGAATCGCTGGAGCGCCTGCGCGAGGTGGTGCGCGGTCAGATCGAGAACCAGTTCGGCTCGATAACGCGCCAGAAAGTCAAGCGGCAGTTGCTCGACCAGCTCGACGCTGCTTACTCGTTCGAGGCGCCGTCCAAGCTCGTCGAGGCCGAGTTCAACAACATCTGGAACCAGGTCAACCGCGACCTCGAAGCTGCCGGGCGCACCTTTGCCGACGAAGAGACGACTGAAGAAGAAGCGCGTGCAGAATACATGCGGCTTGCCGAGCGCCGCGTGCGTCTCGGCCTGGTTCTCGCCGAAATCGGCGAGAAGGCCGGCGTCACGGTGACGGACGAGGAATTGCAGCGCGGCCTGTTCGAGCAGGTGCGTCGCTATCCGGCCAACCAGCAGCAGGAAGCCTTCGAATTCTATCGCAACAATCCCGAAGCGCTGAACACGTTGCGCGCGCCGATGTTCGAAGAGAAGGTGGTCGACCATCTGCTCGGCCAGATTTCGGTCACCGATGTCAAGGTCAGCAAGGAAGAGCTGCTGGCCGACGACGAGGATACGGAGACAACCAAGGCCAAGCCGGCGAAGAAGGCGGCTGCGAAAAAAGCGGACACCAAGAAGGCCGACGACGACGCTGAAGAGCCGAAGAAAAAGGCCGCGCCGAAGAAGAAGGCCGCCAAGGACGCTGAATAACGTCCCTGCTGAATTCCGAAAGGCCGCCTTCTCGAGGCGGCCTTTTTCGTTGTGGCGCAGACGCAACGGTTTTCACGCATCTGGCGGTCGAGGTAGCGATATGAAGCTTTGATGATTATCTGCGCTGGGTTGCTGACCGCAGCGGTTGTTGGAGGCATCGTTGAGACAGTTCTTCGGTATCGGAAGCGTGGCGGCGGCGTTCCTGCTTGCGTCGGTCTGCGGCATTGCCCAGGCTGATACGGTTCTCGACAACTGGCGGTTCGACAAGAGCAGCGATGGCCTTGTCACCGCCTCGCTTTACGCGACCAACAAGCTCATCACCGGCGGCGGCGCATTGAGCTACAGCCCGGTTTTGACGATCGCGTGCCGGACCGCCGGCGAACCGCGTTGGAGCGAATGGCTGCAGCTGAGCGACACCGTTTCCGCCAGCCGAACCATCGCCATGTCGGTGACTGTCGGCCAATCCGGCAAGTTCAACGAAAGCTGGTCGGTCGGCCCGCGCAGCAGAATGCTGGTCCGCGACGGTGCCGACGGCATCAGGCGACTGATTTCCGCGGACCGGCTGCTGCTTTCCTGGCGGTTCGGGCTGCTGTCGGGGCGCGGCAAAGCCGAGTTTGACCTCACCGGAGTTGAAGAGGCGATCGGCCGGATCGCCGCCAGCTGCAACACCAAATTGCCTTGAGCAGATTGTCCGCAGTAAACCTTTGCATGGCCGAACTCTACCTGCCGGCCGGGTTCTGTGGTATGTAGGTGCCGCAACCCCAGGCAGTGGATATCCGTTCTGCCATTCAAGAGCGCATGCCAGCGGACTAAATGTCGGCCTGTGCAGGTCAGCCAGGGCAAATTGGCGATCAGGGAGGAAATGCCATGCGTGCCATTGTGTTTTTTATCATCATGTCCGTCGCCACCGTCATTGCCGGCCCCTCGCGGGCACAGGATGCCGCGGCGGGTGAGAAGGTCTTCGCCAAATGCAAGGTCTGCCACGTCGCAGACAAGGACCAGAACAAGGTGGGTCCGTCCTTGAACGGCGTTATCGGCCGAACGGCCGGGACGCATCCAGGGTTCAGCTATTCCAAGGCTATGACCGAGGCCGGAAAATCCGGCGTTAAATGGGACGAAGCCACGCTGACGACCTACCTTCACGATCCCAAGGCGATGGTCAAAGGAACGAAGATGGCATTCCCCGGCCTCAAGAAGGACGAGGACGTCGCCAATGTCATTGCTTATCTGAAGCAATTCTCCAAATAGACCGGCTCTTCCGCCGGATCTTGGTATAGCAAGCAGGTCGAGGCATAGCCTCGGCCGCAATCTGCCGGCAGTGTCGGTGGGGAGGGCGGCTCGTTGCAAAAAAGACATTGGCCGGCTAGGCTGCCATTCCCATCGGTGGTCGTCTGAATGTCGACTGAAGAAAGCCGTCTCAAGGATACCGGCATCCGCCTCTCGGAGGCGACGGCGGGTGATTTCTTTGCGCTTTTGAAACCACGCGTCATGGCGCTTGCCGTGTTTACTGCCTTCGTCGGCCTGATGATGGCGCCCGGCGTGATGAATCCAGTTATTGCCGTAATTGCCATCGGCGCAATCGCGGTTGGAGCGGGAGCCGCCGGCGCGCTCAATATGTGGTACGACGCAGACATAGACGTCTTGATGTCTCGCACGTCCAAGCGACCAATTCCGTCCGGTCGCGTCACGCCTGGCGAAGCTCTCAGCTTCGGTCTGGTGCTTTCCGCACTGTCGGTCATGACGCTCGGCGTACTGGTGGGGTGGCTCGCCGCATCGTTGTTGGCGTTCACCATCTTTTTCTATGTCGTCATCTACACGATGTGGCTGAAGCGCTCGACGCCACAGAATATCGTCATAGGTGGCGCGGCAGGCGCCCTTCCTCCGGTGATCGGGTGGGCTGCTGCAACCGGCGCAATCGGCATTGAAAGTCTCATCCTGTTTCTGATCATTTTCCTCTGGACGCCGCCTCATTTCTGGGCGCTGGCCCTTTTCAAGGTCGGTGACTATGCCGCGGCGGGGGTCCCGATGATGCCGAATGTGGCCGGCCAGCACTCGACCAGAAAACAAATCTTCGCCTATTCGCTGCTCTTGGCGCCAATCGGCGTGCTCCCTTGGGGCTTCGGCTTCGCGAGCGGATACTACGGCACTGCTTCAGCCGCGTTGGGTGCAGGTTTCATTTGGCAGGCCTGGAAGGTTCTCGTCGCCGACAAGGAGATGAAGCCGGCAAAGGCGCTGTTTGCGTATTCGATTGTCTATCTTTTCGCAATATTTGCGGCGTTGCTTGCCGACACCATTGTAATGCGAGTGATCGCTTCAGCCGACTATTGACCCCGGCTCAAAACATCACGTTGGCAGAGCACAAAATCCCAGCAACAGCAGAATAACGACGCCAAGGCCGAGTATGAGAACTGTCCTTCCGTCCATGACCTTCACCTTCGACTAGAAGAGCATATCGAAGAACGGCGTCCGTAGCTAGTCAGGCTACCCGGGACCTCCTGCTCCCGGGCCTTCCTACAAAGCGCGACAAGTCCCCCGCATGAGAGTATATTGATCATGGTGCAGGTCGCGGTTTGCGTGGGCCAATCATGCAGAACGGCAGCACCGTAAAACGCGACCTTACCGGACCTGGTCTGGAGGAATGGTCATGGCAAGCTTTCACGTGATAGCAGGCGCCAGCGAGACGCTGGAACACACCAGAATTCGAAAAATCGGTGTCTCCGATCTTTTTGATGCGCTCAGGCGTGGCGTCGATGATTTCATGGTCAAACCGTCGCACATCGTTTTTCTCTGCCTGATCTATCCGATTGCGGGAGTCGTGCTTGCTGTCTGGACATCAGGTAACAACACGCTGCCATTGCTGTTTCCGCTTGTATCCGGCTTTGCACTGATTGGTCCGTTCGCGGCGATCGGCCTCTATGAGATCAGCCGGCGACGGGAAGCCGGGCTCGACGCCTCGTGGAGGCACGCCTTTGAGGTCAGGAGTTCTCCGGCACTGCCGGCTATTGCAGCGGTCGGCGTCATGCTGCTTGCGATCTTTATCGCCTGGCTTTTGACGGCCCAGATATTCTACCAGACCCTGTTCGGCCCGGCGCCGCCGCAATCGCTGTCCAGCTTCATCAGTGAAATATTCGCCACGGGACGCGGCTGGACGCTCATCATCCTGGGTCACGCCATCGGCTTCGTGTTCGCCGCGGTTGTGTTGTGCACCACTGTCGTCGCATTCCCGTTGTTGCTCGACCGCGATGTCGGCGCCTACGAAGCCATCCACACCTCGGTGCGCGTTGTCCTGGCCAACCCGATCGTGATGGCCGTGTGGGGCCTTATCGTCGCCGTCGCCCTGATCGTCGGCTCGCTGCCAGTGTTCGCCGGGTTGGCAGTCGTGCTGCCGATCCTTGGTCATGCGACCTGGCATGTCTATCGGAAAGTTGTGGAATCAACGCCGGCCACCAGACCGTGAGCTGAAAAAACCTGCCCTGCGCGCACCGGTGAAAGTGCCGGTGCGGGCAGGGTGGGGCAGAGCTTTCAATAGGCCGGGTGGCTGAAACGGGCCTGGCGCGCGTCCTTTGTCAGGTCGCGGAAATCCTTGCCGCTCACATGCACCAGCGTCCTATGGTCACCGCCCTCGAAATAGACTTCGGGAGCGTCGCCGAGGCTTTCATCGAGGACCACTGGCACATCATAGGCAGCGCCGATCGGCGGCACAGCGCCGACATCGCAATCGCCGAACAACGAGACCACCTCGTCTTCGGAGGCAAGTCCAAGAGGCTTGTCCATGACATCCTGCAATGTCGCGAGTTCTATCCTGTGCGTGCTTGGAACCACGGCGAGCGCGTAGCCACGGTCGTGGTGAACGACCACCGATTTGGCCATTATGCTGCCAGGCACATGTGCCGCAATGGCAGATTGTCTGCTTGTCGCCGTGCGGTGATGCTCGACGGTGTCGTAGGAAATTCCTTTCCTATCGATGAAGTCCTTCAGTCTGTTTGCGATGGTCATCTTGGGCGCCCCTTGCTGGTGTTCGCGACGCATGTGGAAACGCCGGCATCGCCTGTCGTTTCCGATACCAACAGAAATGGACCAGCCGTGGATTGTTTCAAGGCGAAGGCTCCAGGACCGGACGGCCTGGATCCGGATTGCATGTCAGGGCCCGGCCCCGAAAAACGCCATTCGGGTGAGAAGCGTGTAGTCCGCTTCGAAGACCATCATCGTCACGAACACCAGCACCAGCACCGGCGGCAGGATAATTGCATATGCCAGCGCCAGCCGTTCCCAGGCCATGTGCATGAAGATGGCGACGATCAGCCCTGCCTTGAGGATCATGAAGATCAGGATCAGCGACCATCTGAGATAGCCGTGGAGACCGAAATAGTCGACCAGATAGGAGCAGGTGCTGAGGATGAACAACCACGCCCAGACCACCAGATAGAGCTTGATCGGGTGCTCTTGATGAACCTCCGCCGGGGTAAACCCGGTCGTCGTCGCATCATGGGTATGGGCGCTGTCCAGCGCATGCTGTCCCAGGCCGTTTGCGGTTGCTTCAGCCATGTCCTGCCTCTCACCAAAGATAGAAAAATGCGAAAATGAACACCCAGACCAGGTCGACGAAATGCCAGTAAAGCCCCATGATTTCGACGTTCTCGTAGCGGCCCCTCCGGCTGGTGAAGAAGCCGGGCCGTCCGACGTCGTAGTCTCCGCGCCAGACCTTTCGCGCCACGATGATCAGGAAGATCACCCCGATCGTCACGTGCGTGCCGTGGAAGCCGGTAATCATGAAAAAGGATGCGCCGAACTGGGCAGCGCCCCAGGGATTGCCCCAAGGCCGCACGCCCTCGGTGATCAGCTTGGTCCATTCGAAGGCCTGCATGCCGACGAATGTCGCGCCGAGTGCTGCGGTCAAGAGCATCAGCACTGCCGTCTTGCGGCGGTCGCGGCGGTAGCCGAAATTGACCGCCATGGCCATCGTTCCGCTGCTCGAGATCAGCACGAAGGTCATGATGGCGATAAGGATCAGTGGAATGTCGGAGCCGCCGATGCGCAGGGCGAAGACCTCGCTCGGATTGGGCCACGGCACGCGTGTTGAGATACGCGCGGTCATGTAGGAGAGCAGGAAGCAGCCGAAGATGAACGTGTCGCTGAGCAGGAAGATCCACATCATGGCCTTGCCCCAGGACACGTTTTTGAACGCCCGCTGATCCGAGGACCAGTCGGCGGCGATGCCTTGCCAGCCTGCGGGCCGCGGCTCTGTTCGGCCGATGTGGGCCAGTGTCGTCTCTGCCATCCGCCCGTTCCTCCTAGGTCAGCAACCCTCGGCAAATGTCGATTAAAGTCGAAGCCCAGCCGGCCAGAAGCGCAAAGATGGCGAGCCAGACGAAAAACAGGAAATGCCAGTACATGGCGCACAGCTCGACACTGAGGCGAAGCCGCTGCGGCTGCGCTCCGTTCCAGGCGCCGACGCTCGTTCTGCCCAGCCCGACCAGTCCTCCCAGTATATGCAGGCCATGCATTCCCGTTAGCAGGTAGAAGAAGCTGTTGGCCGGATTGGATGCCAGAAAATAGCCGTCCGCACTCAGTTCCCGCCATGCCACAAGCTGTCCAATCAGGAAGACGAGCGCCGTGAGTCCAGCGGTGGCGAGGCCAAGCCTGACCATGTCCACTTGACCCTTGCGCGCCGCGAACGAAGCGCACTGTATCGCAATGCTGCTCAAGACCAGTACGCCGGTGTTAAGCCAGAGCAGGGGCGGGATGGGCAGCGGCCGCCAATCCGACAGCGCCATGCGCATGAAGTAAGCACTGGTGAACAGCGCGAACAGGCAGCCGACGACGGCAAGGAAGACGCCGAGACCGATCTTTGCGGTCGGCAGCGCCGATCGGTCCAGAGCGACAAAATCCCCGATCATACCTTGCTCGAGCCACGGTTTCGTCATTAGCCGCTGATGGGAAAGCCACCACCCGGCAATACCGGCGATCACGAGCAGGAAGACCAGGATTACGCTCATGCCGGCTCCCTGGAGGGCGCGAAGGAGCCCGGAACGTTTTGCGGTATGAAGTCCTCCTTGGCTCCCGGTACGCTGTAGTCATAGGCCCAGCGATAGACGATCGGCAGATCCTTGCCGAAATTGCCGTGGGCGGGCGGTGTTTCGGGCGTCTGCCACTCGAGCGTCGTTGCCCGCCACGGATTGCCGCCAGCCTCACGGCCATGGCGGATGCTCCAGATGAGATTGAACAGAAACACAATCTGAGCAAAACCGACTATAAAAGCCATGATGCTGATAAACGAGTTCAGGTGGTGAGCCGATTCCGTCATGATCGTCATGTCGGTCAATTCGTTGTACCGCCGCGGCACGCCCATCAAGCCGAGATAGTGCATGGGAAAGAAGATCAGATAGGCGCCGAGGAAGGTGACCCAGAAATGGAACCGGCCCAGTGTCTCGTTCAGCATCCGGCCGGTGACCTTCGGATACCAGTGATAGATCGCGCCGAAGATTACGATGATCGGGGCAACCCCCATGACCATGTGGAAATGGGCGACGACGAACATCGTGTCCGACAGCGGAACGTCGACGACGACATTGCCGAGGAACAAGCCGGTCAACCCGCCATTGACGAAGGTGACGATGAAGGCCAGGGCAAAAAGCATCGGAATCGTGAGGTGGATGTCGCCGCGCCACAGCGTCAGCACCCAATTGTAGACCTTGATGGCTGTTGGGACGGCGATGATCAATGTCGTTGTGGCGAAGAAAAAGCCGAAATAGGGATGCATGCCACTGACATACATGTGGTGCGCCCAGACCACGAAGCTCAGCGCGCCGATGCCGACGATGGCCCAGACCATCATGCGGTAGCCGAAGATGTTCTTGCGCGCATGGGTGCTGATCAGGTCGGATACGATGCCGAAGGCCGGAAGCGCCACGATGTAGACCTCCGGATGGCCGAAGAACCAGAACAGATGCTGGAACAGGATCGGGCTGCCGCCGCCGTGCTGCAACTGTTCGCCCATCTCGACGATCGCCGGCATGAAGAAGCTGGTGCCGAGCGCCCGGTCGAGCAGCATCATCACGCAGGCGACGAACAGCGCCGGGAAGGCGAGCAGCGCCATGATGGTGGCGGTGAAAATACCCCAGACAGTAAGCGGAAGGCGCATCAGCGTCATGCCGCGCGTGCGCCCCTGCAGCACCGTCACGACATAGTTCAAGCCGCCCATGGTAAAGCCGACGATGAATAGGATCAGCGAGACAAGCATCAGGATGATGCCCCAGTCCTGGCCGCCTGGCGTACCGGTCATGATCGCCTGCGGCGGATAGAGCGTCCAGCCGGCACCCGTCGGTCCGCCGGGCGCAAAGAAGCTCGACACCAGGACCAGCACGGCAAGCAGATAGATCCAGTAGCTCAGCATGTTGACATAGGGAAAGACCATGTCGCGAGCACCAACCATCAACGGGATCAGATAGTTGCCGAAGCCGCCCAGGAAGAGTGCCGTGAGCAGGTAGATCACCATGATCATGCCGTGCATGGTGATGAACTGGTAGTAGGCTTCCGGGGTGATGAAGTCGAATGTGCCGGGGAAGCCGAGTTGCAGCCGCATCAGCCAGGATAGCACCAGCGCGACCATGCCGATCGCTGTCGCCGTCGCCGAATACTGGATGGCGATGACCTTGGCGTCCTGCGAGAAAACGTATTTCGTCCACCAGCTGTGCGGATGGTAGAGTTCCATTTCCGCGACTTCGGCCGGCGGTACCGCATCTGCAGGTGTGATATCGACCATAGGAACACCTCCGTGCCCTTTTCGGCCAGCCCGACAGTTCGGGCTTGCCACACTAATTTCAATCCCGACGGCGCGCCGTCGTTCCGGTTTCCTACTCTGCCGAGCCCATCTGCTGGGGGGCGGACAGCTGCGCAAAAGTCTGCTGCTGGCCAAGCCACGCCAGATAGTCTTCCTGAGTATCGACCATGACCACGCCATGCATCATCGGATGTCCCTGGCCGCAGAGTTCGGCACACAGGACCTGGAAGGTTCCGGTCTTGGTCGGAGTGAACCAGAAATAGGTGACCGAGCCCGGGATCATGTCCATCTTGGCGCGGAATTCCGGCACGTAGAAATCGTGCAGCACATCGATCGAGCGGAGCAGCATCTTGACCGGTTTGCCTACCGGGAGGTGCAGGTCGGCCGCTTCCACTACGACATCGTCCTGGCCGTTGGCATCGGTGGCGATGACGCCGAGTGGATTTTCAGCGTTGACGTCGCGAGTGTCGGATGTGCCGAGCTTGCCGTCCTTGCCGGGGAGGCGGAAACTCCATTGCCACTGCTGGCCGACGACTTCGACCTCGGTTGCGTCACTTGGAACGTTAACGAACCGGCTCCAGACGAACAGGCCTGGAACGAGCAAAGCGGTGACGCCAACCGCGGTGACGACCGTCAGCCAGGATTCGAGCCGCCTGTTCTCAGGTTCATATGCCGCCTGATTGCCTTCCCGATGACGGAAGCGGAAGACGCAATAGGCCATGAAAAGAACCACGGCGGCGAAGACGACACCGGTGATCCAGAAAGTTATGATGATGGTGTTGTCGATATAGTCCCAGTTCGAGGCAATCGGCGTCCACCACCATGGGCTCAGGAAGTGGAACAACACCGAGCCCACGACTATCAGAACGAGTACAAGCGCAACGGCCATGTCCCGGTTCCTCCCGGTATTCCAAGCGGCGCAAGCCGTCCCCGGGAAATACCAAGTGCATCATAACTTGATTTGCGATGAAAATTCTAGAGCCGGCTGTGGGAAGGGCAAAAATACCATTTCGGCGCTGGCGGTCCTTCGGTTCGGCGATGATCAGCGGCAGCGCGTGGCAAACATCGTCAGCGTCGAGTAACCGGCAAGGGCGGGCACGCCGAATGTGCCCGGCAGAGTCACCGGAACGGCGATCGTCGGGGATCGTCGCGCGCAGGTTCTGCAGGAACAGCAGCATGACGAAGAACGTCAGCACGATTGCTTCGAGCAGTGTCCGTTCACCTGCTCGACGCTCGACGAAGAGAGTGGAGCCACTTTATTGGCCGGCAGATGTCACCCGCCAAACTGTGTTGCCGACGTCGTCGGCGATGAGCAGGGCCCCGGTTTTATCGACAGCCAGGCCGACAGGCCGGCCGCGCGCCTTGTTGTCCTTGTCCAGGAAGTCAGTCACCACGTCGGTAGCGACGCCGCTCGGACGGCCGCCGCTGAATGGTACGAACACTACCTTGTAACCATTAAAACGCGTGCGGTTCCAGCTGCCATGCTCGCCAACGAAGGCGCCGCCGCGATATGCCTCGGGAAGGCTGGTTGCCGTATAGAAGGCCAGTCCCAGAGGGGCGACGTGGGAACTCAGTGCATAATCCGGAACGATCGCTTTTGCGACCAGGTCCGGACGTTGGGGCATGACGCGGGGATCGAGATGCTGGCCGTAATAGCTGTATGGCCATCCGTAGAAGCCGCCATCCTTTACCGAGGTCAGATAATCCGGCACGAGATTGGGGCCGAGCTCGTCGCGCTCATTGATCACTGCCCAGAGCGCCCCGGTCTGCGGCTCCCAGCTCAGGCCGTTTGGATTGCGCAAACCGCTGGCGAAAATGCGCGACCGGCCGGTGGCCCTGTCTACCTGCCAGATGGCGGCGCAGTTCTTCTCCGCCTCGATGCCGTTTTCGGCGACGTTGCTGTTCGAGCCGATGCCGACATAGAGCAGCGAGCCGTCGGGGCTTGCCACCAGGCTCTTCGTCCAATGGTGGTCGATCGGGCCGCCGGGCAGGGCGGTTAGCGGCGTCCCGGGCGCGGTGATCTTTGTGTCACCGGTGTTGTAGGGATAGCGGACGATGGATTCGGTATTGGCGACGTAGAGATCGCTTCCCACCAGCGCCACGCCAAAGGGGGAGCTCAGGTGGTCGAGGAATACGCTGGTCAGCTCCGGCTTGCCATCGCCATCGGTGTCGCGCAGCAGCGTAATGCGGTTGCTTGGGCCGCTGTCGCCGCCCGAGGTAACCCAGGATTCGATCCAGCCCATCACCAAATCCTTGGGCCGTTTGATCGGTTCGCCACCCGGCGCCTTGGACTCGACCACCAGGACGTCGCCATTGGGCAGCACGTAAAGCGACCGCGGATGCTGCAAGCCGTGGGCATAAGCCTGGATCTGCAGCCCCTGCGCGACGGTCGGCTTTTCGTCGTTCTTCCATCCGACCACGGAAGCGAGGTGCATGGGCGGGAAGAAATATTGGATCGGCTCCGGCAGGTTTGGATTCGGCCCTATCTGACTGCTGGGATCCGGGTCGTTGCCGCTGCACGCTGCAAGAGTGATCGCCGCAGTGCAAACGAGGACGGACACCGCGATGCGCCTGGTCTGACCGATGGAGCTTGCTATGCGCATCAATCCGCCACTCCGACGTGATGCCGGTACACCATGGACCAGCCCAGCCAACCAGTGAAGATGAGGATGAGCACGACAACCGCCGAGAGGATCAAGCCGGTAGGAACGATGGAGGTCCATGCATCGCGGGAGTGCACGAGCATGTTGATGATGGATAACGCCAGCGCCAGAAGATTGCCGAGCACGTGCGGCCAGGCGGGGGGCTGTGCCCTTATCAGCGGATTGGCCAGGAAATCGATCAGCCCCGCGATCGCTGCTAGGCAGCCCATGATCACGCCGACGGTAACCAGCCAAGCGGAGAAGTCAGCCCACATCATCTCCGCTGTTCGCCAATAGGCTAGATCCGTCAGCAGGGTGCCGGCGAAGCAGGCGATCGGAAATGGCACGAGCATCGGATGAATAGGATGTCCCGCAATCCTGGCCGTCGAACGCGGATTGTGACCGACCATAATGCGCCATCCTTCCTATTCTCGTCCAAACAAACGCCGCCTGCCCGGCCTCCGGCGGCTGTTGCCGAGAGACCGGCAGACGACCGATAGATCCGTCAGGCCCAAAAAAGGGCGCTGGCTGGCTGCGCCTGTTAGGCGGCGGACTGGGTCGGCGGGTTCTGATACATCATCCAGAGCTCGATCGCCGCCAGCACGGCGACCAGAATGCCGATCACGACATGCACGGTCATCGCCGTGGTCGCCTGGAATCCAAGCACCCAGGGCGATGCGAGAACCCACAGTCCGACGACCAGGTTCACCCACTCTTCCCACACGGCAAATGCTGCGAGGGCGGCAACCGAAAGCACGACAATCAAGATTCCGCTGCCGAGGGCGTTCTGCGTCTGCGGGCCTGCCGCAAAGGTGAAGATCCAGGGGGAGAAGAACAGAATTGCCCCAAGGATCAGGTTGGCTACGTCACAGAGCCTGGCGTTTGTCCACTGGTTCATGGCATCCTCCATAGGGAGCGTTTATGGCTCCCGAGTTCGGCAAGGTGGTGCCTGAGTTCGGCGAGATGCGCCCGAAGCCGCTCACTCCGTGTCACGGTAGTGCCCTGCCCGGCTGGAATTCCGCATCTGGCGGTACTCCAGCCAAATCCGGCTATCTAACTGAATTCCGGGCTTTATGTTCCATTCGGCACCGGCACGCCTGGATCACTTGGTGGTGATCGAGCGATCCAAAGCTGCCTGTCAGGGGGCGGCGGGGCGGCGGCGCGTAGCTCATTCTGTCTTTTTATCGAGCCGGTGAAACATTTCTCATGGATCGCAGTTCTTGGATGCAGAGGAGTTGAATAAGGGCAACCTGATTGCACGGGAGGAGCACGGACGGCACAACTATAAATATGCTCTGCATAGAATACTTCGCAACTGGAAGCTCTCGCTTGTCTTGGTTGCCGCCGAAGCTTGTTTGAAAGACGGCGGTCGCCGCCGAAAAGATTTCTAAATGAAAATAGCCCAGATCGCACCGCTAACCGAATCCGTGCCGCCCCGAACCTACGGTGGAACGGAGCGAATTGTTTCGTATCTGACCGAAGAACTTGTCCGACAGGGCCACGAGGTGACGCTGTTCGCCAGCGCCGATTCTCGTACCTCAGCCGAGCTGGTGCGGTGTTGCGACGTCGCGCTGCGCCTGAACCCCAGGGTCCAGGACGGTGGTCCGCACCATGTTATGATGCTTGAACGGGTGCGCCGGCGAGCCGATGAATTCGACGTTTTACATTTCCACGTCGATGTCCTGCACTTCCCCATAATTCGGGATTTTGCCAGACGAACGGTTACCACGCTTCACGGCAGGCTCGACCTGCCCGATCTGGCGCAGCTTTATGCGATGTTCGACGACGTTCCCCTGGTCTCGATCTCCTTCGACCAGCGCCGGCCCATGCCGCCCGTCAATTGGGTTGGAACCGTGCATCACGGCCTGCCCCGCGATCTTCTGCCATTCCACCCGAACACCTCTGGCTATCTTGCGTTTCTCGGTCGCATCTCGCCGGAAAAGGGGCCGGAAGCGGCCATAGAAATAGCAGCGCGGGCCGGGTTTCCCCTGAAGATCGCCGCCAAGATCGACAAGGTGGACCAGTCGTTCTGGAAGGAAAGGGTCGAGCCGCAAGTGCTGCGGCATTCGAACGTGGAGTTCATTGGCGAGATCGATGAGCGGCAAAAGGCGGATTTTCTGGGCAATGCGATAGCGCTTTTGTTTCCGATCGACTGGCCGGAACCCTTCGGGCTCGTAACGATCGAAGCAATGGCCTGCGGTACGCCGGTGGTTGCGTTCCGGCGTGGCGCCGTCCCGGAGATCATCGATGACGGTGTGTCCGGATGGATCGTGGATACGGTGGAGGAAGCCGTGGGCGCGCTCCGGCGCATAGACAGCCTCGATCGCGCACGAGTGCGGCAGACGTTCGAGAAGCGGTTCACGGTCGAGCGCATGTGCAGCGATTATGTGGCACTCTACCGAGCACTCACGAGCGGCACGGCAGACGCAGTTGCCCCCACAAACGAGCTCTCCAGAAATATCGCGATGGTGACTGTGCCGGGCTGAGGAACCGACTAATCCACATACAGACCACGACGGCGGAGTCCGGGAGCGCCTGCGGGGTCTTGTCGCCGGGCGCGGCGATCGCGCCAGAAGCCTTTGATCAGCAGCAAGCCTTCCCGGGGCTGATGCTTTCGCGAGCGGCGGCGCACTGCCGCCCGGTCCGGATTGACGCGCGCTACTTTCGCTGCAAAGGTGCTTTAACGACTTGTTTACCATGCGTCAGTCAGGGGTGGGGGGAATTTGGAACGCTTTCTGGGCGCGAACCGCCTTAATTGGGATGATCGGGCCGAACTGCACTCGACCGACACAACGGGCAGCTACCACATCGAGAATGTGCTGGCCGGCGGATCCAATCTCTATGAGCTGGAAACACGCGAGCTCGGCGATATCGCCGGCAAGGATATCGTCCACCTGCAGTGTCACATCGGTCTTGACACGATCAGCCTGAAGAATCTCGGCGCAGGCAGCGTGACCGGGCTCGACTTTTCTCCGACGGCGATCGTGGCGGCGCGGGATTTTGCTGCGAAGGCAGGCACCGACGTGCGCTTCGTGGAAGCGCCACTGTTCGAGGCGGTGGAAGCGCTCGGCCGGACCTTTGACATCGCTTACGTTACTTGGGGCTCGGTAAACTGGCTGGACGACGTGTTCCGTTGGGCGCGGGTGGTTGCCGATCTTCTGCGACCCGGCGGCCGCCTCTACATGGCCGAGGGCCATCCATTGATGTTTCAGTGCGATCGAAAGGCCGCGGCCCTGGAATTGAAGCACGACTGGCGAACGCCGATAGCTCGGCCGCTCGCCTGGAACGAGGAACTGACCTACACCGGCGATGATCGCATCTTGAAGCATCCTCGCTATTATGAATGGATCCACCCGATCAGTGACGTGGTGAATGCGCTGATTTCAGCTGGTCTGACGCTCGATTTTCTCAATGAGCATGATACGGTTTCGTGGCAGCACTTTTCATTTGCCGTGCGCGCCGGCAAGGATATGTACGGCCTACCCGAGAACTCTCCCAAGATACCGATGGCCTATTCCATTGGCGCGACGAAGCGCAGCGTCGGCAAGATACCATACCTTGTGTCTCCCAAGGCGATTGAGGGGCACTAGTCCAAGGTCAACGCTCCAGAGTACTCGGGTCGGAGCGTCGAAATGTGCAATGGCGCTCGTGCGCCTCGATCTTCCGAGCAAGGCTGATCTAGCTGGCGTTTCATATTGGTCCGCATCGTGCAGCCCGCCTTCAGCATCGCTGTCGGTATCGCAGCCGGCGTCAGCCGTCGGAAAATGAAATTTCTCAGGAGTATGAAGGTCAAATTAAACATTGAAAGCTAATGTTCCTCATCGGGTCGACCCCGAGAACCTGAAAATGGCACTTGAGGAATCGCCTATTGGCTTTTTTCCGCGCTAGGTTCAACGGCATCAAGGAGGCCGTCTTTTCGTCGGCAAATATTCCGGCGGCGATCGCGTTTGTCGTCATCCTTGTCAGCGCAGCGTTCGCGGAGCACCAGAACAAAATCGTCTCGGACCAGGCCGTCCGTGCGGACGTGCTGACCAAGGTCAATCTCATCCGCGCCAAGCTCGAAGGCAATATCAATGGAAACCTCCAGCTCGTGCGTGGACTGGTCGCCGCGGTCGTGACCGAGCCCTATATGGGACAGCAACGCTTCGCCTCGCTCGCGAGCAATCTATTTGGCGCCGACTCGCAATTGAACGATATTGCCGGCGCGCCCGATCTGGTCGTTTCCCTGATGTATCCGATGGAGGGTAACGAGCAGGCGATGGGTCTGGACTACCGCAAGAACGAGCGGCAGCGTGCGGCTGCGCTAAGGGCGCGAGACGAACGCAAGCTGGTGCTTGCCGGTCCCGTCGACCTGAAACAGGGAGGACAAGGCTTCATCGGCCGCTTTCCGGTCTTCGTGCCGAGCGCTGGCAATACGGAAAGGTTCTGGGGTATCATTTCCGCCGTTGTCGACGTGCAGCGCCTTTACAAAGCGAGCGGCCTGCTTGACGACGATCTCGGGATCGACGTAGCGCTGATCGGCAGGGACGCCCTCGGTCACCGAGGTGGTCAATTCTACGGCAATGAGGAGATCAGCAAAAGCGATCCGGTGACGGCTGACGTTTTGCTTCCTTCCGGCTCGTGGCAGCTCGCGGCCATTCCCAAAAACGGCTGGCCTTCGACGCCAAGCAACGCATGGTTGTTGCGCGCGATCATGGCGACGGCCGGAGCCTTGGTTGTGTTCCCTTTCCTGGTCACAGGCCGCCTGATTGGCGAAAGACAGCGCAATTATGCGGAATTGCGTCGATTGTCACGACGCTTGGAACTCGCTCTGGAAGCTTCGGCTATTGGGGTTTGGGAACACGATCTCGCGACCAACGAGCTTACGTGGGATGATCGCGTCAACGAAATATATGGCAAACCAACCGGCGAGCACCGGGGCTACCCAGACTGGGCGGGAGCAATCCACCCAGATGATTTGGCTGGCGCCAACGCGGACTTCGACAGGGCGGTGGCCAGCGGACGACCATATTTGTCGGAGTACCGAATTGTGCGTCAGGATGGCGAGATCCGTCATGTCCGGTCCAAGGCGATCCTTTACCGGGTCGCAAACGACACCCCAAAAATGATCGGCGCGGAATGGGACGTGACTGCGGACGTCCTGCTGAACAAGGATCTGGTTCGTGCAAAACAGCTGTCCGAGTCGAAAAATGCAGAACTCGAGTCGGCCAAAGCGCGCATAGAGCACATCGCGCTTCATGATTCGCTGACCGGCTTGCCCAACCGGCGTTACCTCGACCAGGTACTGGAACATTACGCGGCAAACGCCAGGCGCTCAGGCGGGCACGCGGCACTGCTTCACATAGATCTGGATCGGTTCAAGCACATCAACGATACGCTGGGCCACGCCGCCGGTGACGCGATGTTGGTTCACGCGTCAACCGTGCTCAGGTCGAAGGTCGGCGACGAGGGATTCGTCGCCCGTATCGGGGGAGACGAATTCATCGTTCTGTGCGTGGTGCGCGACGATACCAAGCAACTGGCGCTGCTCGCCGACCGCATCATCAGCCAGATGCGCGAACCCGTCTACTATCAGGGTCATCGATGCCGTTTTGGTGTCAGCGTGGGAATCGCTGTCGATAACGCAAAAGATGTCGAAGCCAAACACCTGCTGGTGAACGCCGATATCGCGCTTTACCGAGCAAAGGGGCGGGGCCGCAATCGATACGAATTCTTCACCGACGCGATGCAAAGCGAAATCGTCGATACTAAGCGGATTGCCGACGAAATTCTCGGCGGCCTCGAGCGCAACGAGTTCATCCCCTTCTACCAGCCCCAATTTGACGCAAAGACGCTCGAAATCGTTGGGGTTGAGGCGCTGGCGAGGTGGAAACATCCAATAAAGGGTATTTTGGCGCCCGACATCTTCCTGAGGATTGCAGAAGAACTGAACGTCGTCTCGATCATCGACCAAGCCATATTGAAACAATCGCTTTCGGATTTCGAAGAGTGGTCCGCTGCAAAACTTCACATTCCGCGGGTGTCGGTCAATGTCTCGGCCAGGCGCCTTCAAGACGAGGAGCTCATCAAGAGCCTGCGAGAACAAAATATCAAGAAAGGAACAGTTTCGTTCGAGCTTGTTGAGTCGATTTTCCTGGACGAGAACGACGACCTTGTCACCTGGAATATCGAGCAGATAAAAGAGCTGGGGATTGACGTCGAAATAGACGATTTTGGTACCGGCTACGCTTCGATGGTCAGTTTGCTGAAGTTGCAGCCGCGCCGGCTGAAGATTGATCGGCAGCTGGTCACCCCAATCGTCAAATCTCCGCAGAGAAGGCAGGTTGTCTCGTCGATCATTGAAATCGGCAAGTCGCTGGGTATCGAGGTCGTGGCGGAAGGCGTTGAGACGATGCAGCATGCACGGCTACTCAAGGGCCTAGGCTGCGACATATTGCAGGGTTATGCCTTCGGCCACGCGTTCGACTCCGAGGGACTTAAGACCTTTGTCCGATCGCGGCGCCTGCGCACGGCCAGCTGAGCCTCGGCGCCAGAGTTTTATCGAGCCGACCGCCTTGACGTTGCGGTCCATAGGCGCACAGCGGACAAAGCAGAAAACAACGCCAAACCTCAGATCAGCAGCAGGCCCTTCATGCTGGAGTGGCCTTTCCTGCCGATGATGATGTGGTCGTGAACGGCAATGCCAAGCGGTTTGGCCGTCTCTATGATCAGCTTGGTCATCTCGATGTCGGCGCGCGACGGCGTCGGGTCTCCCGACGGATGGTTATGCGCCAGAATGATCGCCGTGGCGGAGAGCTCCAAGGCGCGTCTGACCACCTCGCGCGGATAGACCGGTGTGTGGTCGACGGTGCCGACCTGCTGGACTTCGTCGGCGATCAGCGCGTTTTTCTTGTCGAGGAACAGGATGCGGAATTGCTCGCGCTCCTCGAAAGCCATCACCGACCGGCAGTATTCGAGAACCTGCGTCCAGGTCGACAACAGCTCGCGGCCGGCGATCTCGCCGCGCGCCATGCGCTGCGCCGTTGCCGCAACCACCTTGAGGTCGAGCGCCACCGCCGGGCCGATGCCCTTCACCTCCTGCAGGCGCTCGACGGGCGCACCGAGGACCTCGGCCAATGTACCGAAGCGTGCCAGCAATGCCTTGGCGACAGGCTTGGTGTCGGCGCGCGGGATCAGCCGAAACAACAAAAGCTCGAGCAGTTCGTAGTCGGGGAGGGTGTTGGTACCGGCGGCGAAGCGCTCGCGCAGGCGGTCGCGATGGCCGAGATAATGCGGCTTGTCGGCGGCCACCGCCTTCGCGGGCGATCGCACTGGCCTTTCGGGAAAGAAGGCCCGCTCGTCGTCGTTGCCGTTCATGGCTGCCCCACCCAGCATTTGCCGGGCAAGGTAACGCCCGATCTGCCAGACACTAGGCCCGCAGGCCGGGGCGGTCGAGGTTTTTTGGCGACAGCGTGAAGATCTCGCAGCCGGTCTCGGTGACGCCGATCGTGTGCTCGTACTGCGCCGACAGCGAACGGTCGCGCGTCACCGCGGTCCAGCCGTCCGACAGCACTTTCACATGCGGCCGGCCGAGATTGATCATCGGCTCGACGGTGAAGATCATGCCCGGCCGCATCTCGACGCCTTCGCTGGCGCTGCCGTAATGCAGGATATTCGGCGCGTCGTGAAACAGCCGGCCAACCCCGTGGCCGCAGAAATCGCGCACCACCGAGCAACGCTCGGCTTCGGCATAGGTCTGGATGGCGGCGCCGATGGCGCCGGTTCGGGCGCCCGGCTTGATTGCCGCGATGCCGCGCATCAGGCACTCATACGTGACTTCGAGCAGCCGCTCCGCGGCACGCTTGATCGTGCCCACCGGATACATGCGCGAGGAGTCGCCATGCCAGCCGTCGAGGATATAGGTGACGTCGATATTGACGATGTCGCCATCCTTCAACGGCTTGTTGTCGGGTATGCCGTGACAGACGACGTGGTTGATCGAGGTGCAGGATGATTTCGTATAGCCACGGTAGTTGAGCGTCGCCGGAAGCGCGCCATGGTCCATCCCGAACTCGAAGACGAAGCGATCAATCGCTTCGGTGGTGACGCCGGGCGCCACAATCGGTACCAGTTCGTCGAGGCAGCGCGCGGTGAGATCGCAAGCCTTGCGCATGCCGACAAAACCTTCCTCGTCGTAAAGACGGATCTGGCCGGTGTTTCTGAGCGGTGCCGTGGCGGCGTCGAGATAGGTGACCATTTTTGTCCGTCTTGCAGGGATGCGAGGCCTGGATGAGCCCGCGAGAGAAATCCCCCCAGATTTGGCACCGGAAAGCGCAAGGTTCAAGGACGAACTGCCGGCGACGGCCGAAGACCGGCGATATTCATGCCTGGGAGCATTCTCCTTGCCTGCAGCGGCTCATGCTTCCGCCGGGTTCATCTGGCTACCGCAGTGACGACACATTTCTAGGCGAGAAGTCGGCCCAAGCGTTAGCCGCCACGGCAACTTTTTGCGACGAACGCCGCTGCTGCGGGGTCGGTTCGGGAGAGATCGAATGGACAGACTGCAATTCGAGGTGCCGGTGCGGATCGCGCCTGTGCCCGGCCAGCCGGTCGAGGAAATCTACAGTGTCGAGCAGGCGCTCGATTTCCTGCAAACGTGGCCGGTTCGCCGGAAGGGACCAACCTACCAGGCCGCGTTCAATGCCTGTTTTGGCGCCACGGTGGACATCGTCGAGACCGAAGACGCATGGCGGGCCTTCATGGCCTTTTGCCGGGTGAGCGGCCTCCTGGCCAGGGACATGATGGTGCCGCGCAAGCGCGGCGGCGAGGCGAGGGGACTACGGGCGTAGACAGCCTTCGACGTAGTCCTCAGTCGTCTTCGCCTCTTCTTGCCGACATCCCTATCAGAGTGGCGGGTCCAGCAAAGCTTGCGCAGCATCACGCTGGCGATAGACATAATGCCAAGTTGAAATGCTGGTACGCCCAAGGGGAATCGAACCCCTGTTACCGCCGTGAAAGGGCGGTGTCCTGACCGCTAGACGATGGGCGCGCTCAGATGTGAGCGCTTATAGTTGCGTCGCGACAAACCGGCAACCCGTCTGCCGCCGGCTGCGACAACTTTTTTCCTTTGGCTCCAAACCGCGTCTTTCCGACAGCCAAGCTGGTTTTTGCGGCATGATGCAACGCCGCCGAAGGGCCTTTGCGGTGACGGAAGATCCTCGCCCTAGCCGCGCCTGCGGCAGCGCCAGTTCCAGTCGCGCTCGGGGCCGACATCGACGTGAACGGATTCGGTGTGGCAGTAGGTGCCGACGCCACCGCGGCCCGGCATGGTGCGGATGTAGCTCGCCAGTTCCCATTTCGAGACGCCAGGAACCTGGATATCGGCGGCGGCGCAGTACATGTGCAGCGAATTCTTTGCGCCGTTGGCGCGGCGGTTGCGGGCCGGATCGCGATAGCCGGAGGTGACCGTCATCTTGCGGCCGTAGTGGCCTTCGATCGTCTTCAGCACGCGAACCAGCGACGGCTTCAAGCAGGCGACATCGACGCTTTCGTTCTGTTTCAGGAGGCCGTTGGGCGCCAGCCGGGCAAGGCCGGCGGCGGAGGCGACCTGGTAGGCGCCACCCGAACCTTCGTCTTCGTTGAGATCGACGTCACTCTCATCGTCGAGGCCGGATTTGCGCTTGATCTCGAACAGCGCCGTCTGGCGCACGCCGGGCAGCGCATCGGCCGTGAAGTGGCTGGTATCGCCCGTCGACACCAGCTGCACCGGCTTTTCAGCCGGATCGGCCGAAGCCAGGGTGATGGTGGGTTTTGCCGCAGGCGTCGCCTTGGCCTGCATGACCGTTGGCTGCCCGCCCGATCTGCTGTTGGCCGGCGAAGAAGGTGCCGCTGAAGCAGGCGTGGCGCTGAACAGCGAGGCCAGGAAGTTTTTCTTCGGTGCGTAGGCCTGTGGCTGCGGCATCTCGCCGGCGGTCACATAAACCGGGTTGTTCATCGCCGGCGCTGCGGCCTTGGCGTCGGGCTTCGATGCATCAGCACTGTTCTGCGCCACGGCCTGATCGGCCGTCTGGGCGTTTGGTTGCAGCGGCTGCGGCGTGTGTCCCGCGATCGTCCCGGCTGCCGTGGGAACGGCGATCGGGAAGCCGGCATCGGGCCTGGCCCCTGGCTTGGCCACTGGCACATAGGCCACCTGCTCGGGAAGGTTGGCGTCACCGTCGGCATTCATCGTCATTTGTGCGGTCGTCATCTGCGACGATGATGCGGCCGTGCTGGCCTGGGGCGCACCGGCGGCCGTGCTGATTTCGGTAGCCGAGGTATTATAGCCTGGCATGCCGACCGACATGGTCGGGTCGCCGGCCGAGGTGCAGGACGCCAGGAGCACCGAGAAAAGCGCCGCCACAATGGCGCGGCTTTCTCCCTTCGCGAGGCGCGATCCTGCTGATCTCAAAACAAAATTCCCCCTCGATATCCGACCGGTTCGTCATTGGCGCGGCGTCGAAACGTCTCGTCGAAATGACCCTTGTTCCCCGAACCGGAAACGAGACCTGTGTCAAATCTGCAAGCCTCAAAGTAATTTGGCGGCTAGAGGATGAATCAAGGCTGCTCAGGGTTGACGGCACCATTTCGCCCGCTTTTGGCGGCGCGTCAACTCACCACACATTACAGATGGTTACACGCGCACCTTGACATAGGTGCCGGGGGCTTCGCCTAGAACTTGCATATGCTCGCCCGGTTTGCGGGCCGGTACGCGGGTATTGTCCCTGGCTTCGATCCAGCGTTGCCAGTGCGGCCACCAGGAACCGGGATGGTCGGTGGCCCCGGCGAGCCACTGGTCGAAGTCGCCGGCCGGCTTGCCGCCGGTCCAGTAGTGATATTTCTGCGCTGCCGGCGGATTGACGACCCCGGCGATGTGGCCGGAGCCGGCCATGACGTAATCGACCTCGCCGCCGAAATATTTCGAGCCGAGGAATACCGACAGCGCCGGCGCGATATGGTCCTCCTTAGAGGCGAGGTTGTAGACCGGCATGGTAACGTCCTTCAGCGAAACCGTGCGGCCCGCCAGTTCCATCATGCCTTGCGAAAGCCTGTTCTCGAGATAGCAATTGCGCAAATAGAAGGAATGGTTGGCAGCGCCCATGCGTGTCGAATCGGCATTCCAGTAGAGCAGGTCGAAAGGCAGGGGATCCTTGCCGCGCATGTAGTTGTTGACGACATAGGGCCAGATCAGGTCGCCCGAGCGCAGCATGTTGAAGGCGGTCGCCATCTTGGTGCCGTCGAGATAGCCTTTCTCGTTCATCGCCTTTTCGACGGCCGCGACCTGCTCCTCGTCGACGAACACTTTTAGATCGCCGGCATAGGTGAAATCGACCTGGGTGGTGAAGAAGGTGGCGGATTTGATGCGGTTGTCGCCTTCCTGCGCCATCAGCGCCAGGGCCGCCGCCAGAAGCGTGCCGCCGACGCAATAGCCGATGGCGTTGACTTGCCTTTCGCCGGTGGCCTTTTCAATCGTGTCGAGGCCGTATTGCAGGCCCTCCCTGATATAGGCCTCCCAGCTCTTGGCGCCGTGCCGCTCGTCCGGGTTGATCCAGGAGATGACGAAGACGGTGTGGCCTTGCTCGACTGCCCAGCGAATGAAGGACTTTTGCGGGTTGAGGTCGAGGATGTAGTATTTGTTGATCCATGGCGGGCAGATCAGCAGCGGCCGCTTGAGCACGGTGTCGGTCGCCGGATCGTATTGCAGGATTTCGGCGACGTCGCTGCGGCCGACCACCTTGCCGGGCGTGGCGGCGAGATTCTTGCCGATCTCGAAAGGCGAATAATCGGCCTGCCGCAGCTTCAGGTCGCCCTTGCCGGCGGCAATGTCCTCGGCCAGCATCTTCATGCCGCGCACCAGGTTTTCGCCGTTCGAGGCGACAGTCTCGCGAAACAATTCCGGATTGGTCAGGATGAAATTCGACGGCGAGATGGCATTGGACACCTGCTTGACATAAAAGCCGGCCTTGTGGCGGGTGTGCTCGTCCAGGCCGTCGGCGTGCTCGACCAGTTCGGCCGCCCAGCGCGAGGTGACCAGATACGCCTGTTTGAGGAAATCGAAGAAGGCGTTGCGGCCCCATTCCGGGTCCTGGAAACGCTTGTCGCCGCGCTCGGGCTTGACCGCGTCCTCGGCGTCCTCGGCGCCGGCGCCGATGCGCTGGACGGCGTTGGCCCAGACGGTCATGTAGCCGGAAAACAGCCGCGTTTGCGCCTCCAGCGCGCGCTGCGGGTCGGAGAGCCAGTACTCGGTGAGCTTGGAGAACGTCTTCACCATGTCGACGACCGGCTCGGCGACGTGATCGCGCACCTCGCCCTTTTCCCGCGGCTCGGCCCATGCCGAGGCGGCCTTGCCGGCCTGCTCGATCATGCGGGCCATGTTCAGAGCGAAGCGCTCCGGGTCCTTCACCAGATATTGCTCGACGGTCGAAGGTTGGTCATCTTCCGCTTTGCCCGAATCGGGTGTTTTGGACATGGTTCGTGGGGTTCCTCCCGAAGCGTTTTGTTGACATATTACCATGGGATATCGAACAGGGTCCAATGTGCTCTAACCCGGCCGCCAGGAAAACAATATGACGATTAATATTGGCAAGAACGTTTTTTCCGGCACTGGTCGTTTTTGCCGCATGGCGCTCGTCCTGTTGGCGATGGCCGGTTGCACGAGCAGCAACATAGAAGGTGCAGCGCCCGCCACCGGCCTTGTCGGCGCGAAGGACACCGGTTCCTATCCGAACCTGAACATCCGGCCGCAGGTGGCGGCCGAGCAATTCACCGACGAGGAAAAGAACGCCAAGCTCGCCCAACTGAAGGCCGAGGAGCAGAGCCAGGCCGCCAAGGGCGGCGGCGTCAAGGTTGCGGACCAGGCAGCGCTGGACCAGCTGGCAAAAAAACACGGCGCCGAGGCGCTGAAGCAGATCGAAGGCAAATGCGACCCCGCTCTCGACCCTAGTTGCAAATAAGCTTATACGCGCGACCGCAACCTCACTGTCTGGAACTGCCATGGAAGAATTTCACAAGGTCCGCCGGCTTCCGCCCTATGTCTTCGAACAGGTCAACCGGCTGAAGGCCAGCGCCCGTTCGCGCGGCGCCGACATCATCGACCTTGGCATGGGCAATCCGGACCTGCCGACGCCCAAGGCCATCGTCGACAAACTCTGCGAGGTGGTACGCGATCCGCGCACGCACCGCTATTCGTCGTCGCGCGGCATTCCGGGCCTGCGTCGTGCCCAGGCCAACTACTATGCCCGCCGCTTCGGTGTGAAGCTCGACCCGGACAGCCAGGTGGTGGCGACGCTCGGCTCGAAGGAGGGCTTTGCCAATATGGCGCAGGCGATCACCGCCCCCGGCGATGTGATCCTGTGCCCCAACCCGACCTATCCGATCCATGCGTTCGGTTTCATCATGTCGGGCGGCGTCATCCGCTCGCTGCAGGTCGAGCCGGACGACGGCTTCATCCCGGCGTTGGAGCGCGGCATCCGCCATTCGATTCCAAAGCCGCTGGCACTGATCCTCAATTATCCATCCAACCCGACGGCACTGGTCGCTTCGCTCGATTTCTACAAGGAGGTGGTGGCCTTCGCCAGGAAGAACGACATCATCATCCTGTCGGATCTTGCCTATTCGGAGATCTATTTCGACGGCAATCCGCCGCCTTCGGTGCTGCAGGTG
Organism: Mesorhizobium sp. M0185; assembly: GCF_040322175.1. Taxonomy (NCBI): domain Bacteria; kingdom Pseudomonadati; phylum Pseudomonadota; class Alphaproteobacteria; order Hyphomicrobiales; family Phyllobacteriaceae; genus Mesorhizobium; species Mesorhizobium sp. M0185. The sequence continues at coordinate 70,661 of NZ_JAMYSY010000023.1, forward strand.
CCGGGCGCCATAGACGTCGCCGTCGAGTTCACCTCGATGTCGAAGACCTTTTCGATGCCGGGCTGGCGCATGGGTTTTGCGGTCGGCAATGAACGGCTGATCTCGGCGCTGACGCGAGTGAAGTCCTATCTCGACTACGGCGCCTTCACGCCAATCCAGGTGGCGGCGGCGCATGCACTCAACGGCGACGGCGCCGACATCGCCGAAGTGCGCGACGTCTACCGCAAACGCCGCGATGTCATGGTCGACGCTTTCAGCCGCGCCGGCTGGACCATTCCCGCACCGGCGGCTTCGATGTTCGCCTGGGCGCCGATCCCGGAGCCGTTCAAGCACCTGGGCTCGCTTGAATTCTCCAAGCTCCTGATCGAGCACGCCGACGTCGCGGTGGCGCCGGGCGTCGGCTTCGGCGAGCATGGCGACGATCACGTGCGCATCGCGCTGGTCGAAAACGAGCACCGGATCCGGCAAGCGGCGCGCAATATCAAGCGCTTCCTCGCATCCAGCGCCAAGCAGCCGAATAACGTCGTGCCGCTCGCCGCGCATCGCTGATTTTCTACACATCAACCGACTGAATGGGGCGTCGCCGGACATGGCTGAAGCGTTGCGTGTTGGAATTGCCGGGCTCGGCACCGTCGGTGCGTCGGTGGCCCGCGTGCTACGCGACAAGGCGGCCGAACTGACGCGGCAGTGCGGGCGCGACATCGTCGTGTCAGCGGTTTCGGCCCGCGATCCCAAACGCGACCGCGGCGTTGATCTTGGCACAGCACAGTGGTTCGACGACGCCGTCAAGATGGCGCAGACCGCCGAGATCGACGTGTTCGTCGAGCTGATCGGCGGCGACGAAGGCCCATCACGCTCGTCTGTCAAAGCGGCGCTCGAGGCCGGCCGACATGTCGTCACCGCAAACAAGGCGTTGCTTGCCAAGCACGGGGTGGCATTGGCCGAGATCGCCGAGAGGAAAGGCGTGCTGCTCAATTACGAGGCGGCGGTGGCCGGCGGCATTCCGGTCATCAAGACGATGCGCGAGGCGATGGCCGGCAATTCGGTGACCCGCGTCTTCGGCATCCTCAACGGCACCTGCAACTACATTCTGACGCGCATGGAAGCCGAGGGCCTGTCTTTCGATGCCTGCCTGAAGGATGCGCAACGGCTGGGCTATGCCGAAGCCGACCCGACCTTCGACATCGAGGGCCACGACACCGCGCACAAGCTGTCGATCCTGACCAGCCTTGCCTTCGGCACGAAGATCGCCGCCAACGATATCTACATGGAAGGCATCTCCAACATCAGCCAGGCCGACATCCGCGCGGCCGGCGATCTCGGCTACCGGATCAAGCTGCTTGGCGTCGCCCAACGCACCGAAAGCGGCATCGAGCAGCGCGTGCACCCGACCATGGTGCCGACGGCCTCGGTCATCGCGCAGGTGCACGGCGTCACCAATGCAGTGGCGATCGAAACCGACATCCTCGGCGAATTGCTGCTTTCCGGCCCTGGCGCCGGCGGCAACGCCACCGCGTCGGCGGTGATCGGCGACATTGCCGACATCGCCAAGAGCCGGCCTGGCTTCCAGCATGGTCCGGTCTTCGGCCGGCCGGCGAAGGAATTGAAGCCTTACAAGAAAGCGCAGATGCGCAGCCATGCCGGCGGCTATTTCATCCGGCTGACCGTGCACGACCGCCTCGGCGTCTTCGCGGCAATAGCCAAGCGCATGGCCGACAACGACATTTCGCTGGAATCGATCGTCCAGCATGCCGCCGGGCCGGAAACCGAGGCACAGAAGACGGTCATCCTGGTGACCCACGAGACGACCGAGGCGGCGGTGCGCAAGGCCGTCGACGGCATCACCAGGGACAGCCTTCTGACCGACAAGCCGCAAGTCATCCGCATCGAGCGGGCCGGATAGCAGTCTCACATTTTGCGTTTAATCGATTGATATTGCTGCGCTTTCAAAAAGGTCCAGCGCAGGTCTTGCTGTTGTCACGGGGCTTTGACACAAGAAGCGCGTCTCTGGCGGGAGGCTAATGCATGTCGCCCAAAAGTGTGCAGCGGTTTTGGGACAACGACATGCATAATAAAAACAAAGTGCCAACGAGGATTGTCCATCGATGAATGTGGCCCAGAACATTGTCGCCGGCCTCGACCGGATACTGACCATGGAATTGGTGCGCGTCACCGAACGCGCCGCGGTCGCGGCCGCCAGATTGCGCGGGCGCGGCGACGAGAAGGCGGCCGACCAGGTCGCGGTCGACGCCATGCGGCAGGAGCTTAACCGTCTCGCCATCAACGGCACGGTGGTGATCGGCGAAGGCGAGCGCGACGAGGCGCCGATGCTCTATATCGGCGAGGAGGTCGGTACCGGCAAAGGCCCGGCTGTCGACATCGCGCTCGATCCGCTCGAAGGCACGACGATCTGCGCCAAGAACCTGCCCAATGCATTGGCTGTTATCGCCATTGCCGAAAAAGGCAGCCTTCTGTTCGCGCCCGACGTCTATATGGACAAGATCGCGATCGGCCCAGGCTATGCCGACGGCATCATCGACATCGATGCCTCGCCGGCCGAAAACATCGCCAGCCTGGCCAGGGCCAAGGGCGTGCCGGTGGCGGAGATCACCGCCTGCATCCTCGACCGGCCGCGCCATGGCGCCTTGATCGAAGCCGTGCGGGCGACAGGCGCCGCGATCCGGCTGATCGGCGACGGTGATGTCGCCGGGGTCATCCATACCACCGACCCGGACGAGACCGGCATCGACATTTATCTCGGCACCGGCGGCGCGCCGGAGGGCGTGCTCGCAGCTGCCGCCTTGCGCTGCACCGGTGGCCAGATGCAGGGCAAGTTGATCCTCGATACGCCGGAAAAGCTGGCGCGCGCCGCCAAGATGGGCATCTCCGACCCTAAACGGATCTACCACACGCAAGACATGGCACGCGGCGACGTGCTGTTTGCCGCGACCGGCGTCACCGACGGCAATATGCTGGCCGGCGTCAAGTTCGGCCGCAATTTCATCACCACGCACACGATCGTCCTGCGATCGTCATCGCGGACCGTGCGCGAAATCAAGGCCAGGCACCAGGATCTGGAAAAGTTTTGATTTCGACTCAGTTAGCCGTTGCATACTGTGCGCAATGACAAATTGCAGACGGCGCGTCACGTGACGGGGGAAAGACGCTTTTTCCTCGATGTCAGGCAGTCGGCCACCGGCGTTTCCTGGGAACACCGGCTGACCGAGCGTCAGGACATGGCCGCGCTCGCCATCGCGCAAGGGTATGGCGTGCCTGACATCGTGGCACGCGTGCTGGCCGGGCGTGGCGTCACCGCCGAGCAGACCGAGCGGTTTCTGGATCCGACCATCCGCAACCTGCTGCCCGACCCGGCATCGCTGACCGACATGGACAAGGCCGCCTCTCGCATCGCCCAGGCGGTGATGGCCAGGGAAAAGGTGGCGATCTTTGGCGACTACGATGTCGACGGCGCCGCCTCATCGGCGCTGCTCAAGCGCTTTCTCGCACATTTCTCGGTGCCGTCGGAGATCTACATACCGGACCGCATCTTCGAGGGTTACGGCCCCAATCCGGAAGCGATGCGCGAACTCGTTTCGCGCGGCGCGACGCTGATCGTCACCGTCGATTGCGGCACCAATAGTGCTGCTTCCATCGACGCGGCGAAGGCCGTCGGCGCCGACGTCGTGGTGCTCGATCACCATCAGGTCGGCGCGCCGTTGCCGGCGGCGGCTGCGGTCGTCAACCCCAATCGCGAGGACGACCTTTCCGGACAAGGCCATCTTTGTGCGGCCGGTGTCGTCTTCCTTTGCCTGGTGCAGACCGCGAAGATCCTGCGCAGCCGCCTGCCGGATGCCGCACCGCCGGACCTGCTTGGCCTGCTCGACCTGGTGGCGCTTGGCACCGTCTGCGACGTGGTGCCGCTCACCGGCATCAACCGCGCCTTCGTGGTCAAGGGGCTGCAGGTGGCGCGGCAGCAGAGAAACGAAGGGCTGGCGGCACTGGCGCGGGTCTCGCGCATAGGCGAGCCGATCAGCACGTTCCATCTGGCCTTTCTGATCGGTCCGCGCATCAACGCCGGCGGGCGCATCGGCGACGCAGCGCTTGGCAGCCGCCTGCTTGCAACCGACGACCCGGTCGAAGCCCGCACCATCGCCGAGACGCTGGATCGGCTCAACCAGGAGCGGCAGTCGATGGAGCAGGAGATGCTGGCCGCGGCGCGCTCAGAGGCCGACGCCGAGCTTGCCGGCGGCAATGGTCCGGCCATCGTGGTCACAGCCAGCAGCGACTGGCACCCGGGCATTGTCGGCCTGCTTGCCTCGCGGCTCAAGGACCATGCGCGCCGGCCCGCGTTTGCCATCGCCTTCAACGCCAATGGTGTCGGTACCGGTTCAGGCCGTTCAGTGTCTGGCTTCGACCTCGGCCGGCTGGTGCGCGAGGCTGCCGATGCCGGACTTATCGTCAAGGGCGGCGGCCACGGAATGGCGGCCGGCATCACTGTCGAGCGGGCGAAGCTCGGCGAACTCAGGGCTTTCTTCGAAGAGCGCGCGGCGGTGGACGTGTTCCGCCTGCAAGGCGAGGAGAGCCTGGCGATCGACGGCGCGCTTGCCGCCGAGGGCGCCACGCTTGCGCTGCTCGATGCGCTTGAGAGGGCAGGGCCGTTCGGCGCCGGGCATGTTGCGCCGGTGTTCGCGCTGCCGCGCCACCGGCTTGTCGATGCGCGGGCGGTCGGCAGCAACCACATCCGCGCCGACCTGCAGTCGGAAAGCGGCGGCCGCATCCAGGCGATCGCCTTTCGCGCCGTCGACACGGCTCTTGGCGAATTCCTGTTCAAGAACAGGGGTAAGCCGGTGCATGTCGCCGGTTCGCTGTCGGGCAACCACTGGAACGGCAACCGCACGGTGCAGTTTCGTATCATCGACGCGGCGCTTGCCTGAGAGCTCGCTGCCGCCCTGCCTAAGCGAGGACGGTCTGCAGCCGGGTCAGGTCGCCGATCTGCGCCATCGTTGCCTGGTAGCCGATACGAATCGCTTCGTCGGCGCGGTGGAATTCGGTCAGGCCAATATGGCTGAGCTTCGGCTGCAGCGATATGTCCGGCGGATCGCCGGCCAGTCTGGCGCGCGAGATGCGGTCCTGGATGATGTTGAAGGCTTCGACCATCACGCCGGTGATGCCTAGCCGTGTCTCGCGCGACTGACGTTCGGGATCGGCGTGGCCGGCCCTCGGCGCGTCTTTCTCGACGACCAACTCGCCGGCATTGTGCTTGATCACAGCGGCGCGGCCGAACAGATCGTAGTGAAGGTTCACCGCAACCACGAGCGGCTGCTCGTAGGCGCGGCAGACCGAGACCGGCACCGGATTGACCAGTGCGCCATCAACCAGCACGCGCCCATTGCAGGCGACCGGCTCGAACACGCCGGGCAGCGCGTAGGAGGCGCGCATGGCGGTACTCAACGAGCCGCTCGACAGCCAGATTTCATGGCCGGTACGGATTTCGGAAGCGACGCAGACGAACGGTTTTGGCAGGTCCTCAAAGCGGATGCCGGCTATGTGCTCGCGCAGCCGCGCATCGAGCTTCATGCCACCGAACAGGCCGCTGCCGCGTAGATTGAGGTCGAGAAGGCCAAAAATGCGCCGCCTGGTCAGGCTGCGCGCGAATTCTTCCAACTCGTCGAGTTTGCCGGCAACATAGCAGCCGCCGACCAGCGCGCCGATCGAGGTGCCGGCGATCATCGACACTTCGATGCCGGCTTCGTCAAGCGCGCGCAGCACGCCGATATGCGCCCAGCCGCGCGCACAGCCGCCGCCCAATGCCAGCGAAATCCCTGTTTTGCCCGGAGATTTGGTTTCGGATGCGCCCGCGGCCGAAGAGAGGCCATTGGCCTCCCGAACGTCAGGTCTGTTGCGCAATGACGCCCAGTCGAGCATCACAATCTCCCTTGTCCCACGGTCATCCTATAGGCGGGCCGTATCGAAATCATGAATATACGTGGCTGAAGTGCTGCGAATGGTTCATATTGATGGTGTATTGGGCTTTCGATACGTTTTTTCCGCATCGAACAGCGGCTTGCTGCCGTCGCTGGCAAGCGTCCCTTTGCCATCGCTCAGCCCCACCGTCCGATAAAAGCATGAACGTCGGCCGGTGTGACAAGTTGCTTGGTGACCCAGCACTTTGACGCGCAACCATATCGCGTCCTGGTCACAATCCGTGAGCATCTCGACAACCTGCTGGACATTGCCCGAGGTTTCGCCCTTCTTCCACAGCGCGTTGCGCGAACGCGACCAGTAGTGCGCGATGCCGGTCTCGAGCGTCAGCGCCAGCGCCTCGGCATTCATGTGCGCGACCATCAGCAGCATGCCGTCTTCGGCATCGGTGACGACGGCGGTGACGAGGCCGCCGGCATCGAAGCGCGGCGAAAGGACCGTGCCTTCCTCAAGCGCCTTCTTGTCTGAGGGAGCTTTCGGGAACTCCAATGCCGACATTCGCCGGTCCTTATTTAACTAAGGTGGGGCGGGTCTGATCAGTTCCGCCGCCGCGCACCATGGTGACGAAGCGGACCTGCTCTTCGGGTGTATCCTTGAACACGCCGGTGAAGGTCGAGGTCAGCGTGGTGGAGCCCTGTTTGCGGATACCGCGCATGGCCATGCACATATGCTCGGCCTCGAGCATGACGGCGACGCCACGCGGATTGAGCACGTCCTGGATGACCCCGGCAATCTGCGCCGTCATCGCTTCCTGGGTCTGCAGACGATGGGCGAAGATGTCGACGACGCGGGCGATCTTGGACAGGCCGACGACCTTGCCGTCCGGCAGATAGCCGACATGCGCCTTGCCGATGATCGGCACCATGTGGTGCTCGCAATGCGAGTGGAACGTGATGTCCTTGACGATCACGAGGTCATCGTAGCCGGCGACTTCCTCGAAGGTGCGGCCGAGTTCCTCGGCCGGACACATGTCGTAGCCGTTGAACATTTCGCGGAACGCCTTAGTAACGCGCTTCGGCGTGTCGATCAGACCCTCGCGGTCAGGGTTGTCGCCGGTCCAGCGCAGCAAGGTGCGCACCGCGGCTTCGACTTCGGCCTCGCTTGGCCGGTCGGTGACCGGCTTTTCCATATAGGCCGACTGCGGCATGAGTTTCTTGATAACGGCGTCCATAAAGGCGTCTCCCGTAGTTCCTCTCTCAGGAGGAACGAGTTGAACGGACCACGACCTTTCGGGTGTTAGAAACTCGCCCGGTTTCCAGCCCGTAAGTGGCGTGAACAGATTTGGGCATGACGAGGTTTGTGGTCACCTTGTCGATACCCGACTACCGCCATTATATATGTTCGTGCCGAGCGAAAGGAAGACGCCAGAGCGGCAATGACTGTTCGCTGGGCGGCGACGGATTGGAAAAATATGATCGACGATGTCTACAATGCGAAAATTCTGGGTTTTGCCGGAAACATCGCACGGATCGGCCGGCTCGACCGGCCCGACGCAACCGCACGAGCACATTCCAAACTGTGCGGCTCGACGGTGACCGTCGATCTGAAGATGGATGACGGCGTCGTCAGCGATTTCGCGCATGACGTGAAGGCCTGTGCGCTTGGCCAGGCGTCGTCGTCGATCATGGCGCAGCATGTCGTCGGCGCCAGCGCCGAAGAATTGCGCAGCGTGCGCGCGACGATGCTGAAGATGCTGACGGAAAATGGCCCGCCGCCCGAAGGCCGCTTCGCCGACCTGAAATACCTGGAGCCGGTGCGCGACTATAAGGCGCGCCACGCCTCGACCATGCTGACCTTCGACGCAGTGGTCGACGCGATCGGCCAGATCGAAAAGAAGCGGGCGGAAGAGGCAGCTTAAACCTTGGCGAGAAAACGCCGGCTTTCGGCGAATTCCGCCCGGACCCAGTCGGCAAAAGCCCTGGCTGGCTCGGAAAGGTAATTCAGCCTTCTGGCCACTAGCCAATAGGCGCCCGACGCGACGTCGATGTAATCAGCGCGCCGGACGCAAGTTCTTCGCCGATCTGCAAAAGATCGCCCAGCGCGACACCATGTCCAAGCAAGGCTGCCTGCTTCGAAAGCGAAGCATCGGCCAGCATCGGGCCGCGCGCAGGCACGGCATCAGCCGTCACGCCCGCCGCTTCGAACCAGCGCGCCCAAGCCTGACGGTTTTCTTCGTGCAGCAATGTATAGCGACCAAGGTCGATCGGCTTTTCCAGAGCTGGGCCGGATGCAAGAAGTGCCGGCGACAGGACTGGGGAATCGACGACCGCGGCAAGCTGTTCGGCTTCGCTGCGTGGCCATGAGTTGGCGTGCGCACTGAAACGTAGGGCAAGTTCGGGCTGATCGCTGCGAAACTCTATCAACCTCGGGTCGACCTCAAGGGAAACGTCGATGTCGGGTCGCAACTCGCGAAACCGGTTGAGCCGCGGCACCAGCCATACGGATGCAAGCGATGGCTCGACGCTGACACGTACCACGGACTGCGTCGGGGCCGCCGTCAATTCCGAAAGCAGCCTGTCGATGCCCTCGAAACTTCTGACTAACTGGTCGAGCAGCCGCCGGCCGGTGTCGGTCAACTCGACGCGGCGATGATGGCGGAAGAACAAAGGTTGGCGCAGGAAGGTTTCGAGCTCGCGGATCTGTCGGCTGATCGCCGCCTGCGAAACATAAAGCTCCTCGGCCGCACGGCTGAAGCTCAGGTGACGACCGGCTGCTTCGAAGCTTCTGAGAGCCGTCAGGGGGAGGTGTCTGCGCTTCATTCGCATAACTCAGAGTTATCTGACGTGGACGTTATTCTCGTTTGAAGAGCAAGGCCAGCGGCGCTCTAATCGGTGCTCAAGGAGTGCCGCCATGATCCAGTTTCTCAACATTCTGGGCGATGTCGTGCGGATCGCGACGTTTCAGTGGTACGACGAGAAACCGCATAGGGATTGGTGCGAGGAGAGGCCGCCGACCAGCGTCGCCGTATGTCGAAGGCCGACGCCCGACCGCTACCCGGTTCGCCGTACCAGGCCATGACGGGATTGCCGGAACGGCATTGCGTTCCTGGCCCGATGCGCACATCTATCGCGTAGGGAAACGCGATGTGGAGACTGCGGTGGTCGGCCAACATCGGCAAGCGCGCGGCGCCAGACCGATTCGACAAGGACGCAATTGGCCCGGCCCGTGGCGCAAGACGCCGGGCCGCGTCTTCGGCACGTCGCTTGTCCGACTCTACCAGCTGACGCTGTCCGGCTTCGTCGGCAATTCCTGCCGGCATCTGCCGACCTGTTCCGAATACGCGCACGAAGCGATCGCCCGCCACGGGCTGTGGGCCGGCGGCTGGATGGGGTTTTTCCGGGTGCTGCGCTGCGGACCGTTCGGCACGCACGGCATCGACCGGGTGCCTGAGGCACTGGCTGATCGCTACCTCTGGTTCATGCCATGGCGGTATTGGCGGATCGGGAAAAAACGTGGCGACCTGGACAGTTGACCGCAACTGTGCGGTGCACAAAGGGATCGCTTTTTACGATCTGGTAGGGTTAACCGCAGCTTGCGCTGACATAGCGCATTTGAGACAAAATCGAGACAAGACACCTCGCTAAGCCGCTCCTGACACCCTTCAGGAGAGATTGCCAAATGCGCCGGATAGATCGTCGTCCCTTCATTTTCGCCGTGGTTCTCTACGTCCTGGCGTGGCTGATGGGTTTTCCGATCCGTGCGCAATCGGCGCCGCTCGGGGACGTCGAATGCACGCTGATCGTCGACGCCGCAAGCGGCGAGACGCTGTATCGCCAAGGGACCTGTGATCAGCGCTTCAGCCCCGCCTCGACATTCAAGGTTCCGCTGGCGCTGATCGGCTATGATGCTGGAATCCTGAGCGACGAGCATACGCCAAGCTGGGAGTACAAGGCAGAGTTCAATGCCCCGAAACGGGACCGCAAGACCGTCGACCCGACGATCTGGGAAAGGGATTCGGTCCTTTGGTTCTCACGCGAGATTACGCGCCGGCTCGGCAGCAAACAGTTTGCCGGCTATGTGTCCAGATTGGACTATGGCAACACCGAAGTCTCCGGCACTGCCGGCAAGAATGACGGCCTCACCCATTCCTGGGTGAATTCTTCGCTCAAGATATCGCCGGTCGAGCAGGTCGATTTTCTGCGCCAGCTGCTGGCGCGGAAACTGCCGGTCTCGGACGCGGCCCATGCGATGACCAGCGCGATTGTCCCAACCTTCCGGGCAGGCGGCTGGACGGTGCAGGGCAAGACCGGAACGACCAGGCTCGGCGACAGCGCCGACAAGCGCTCGCTTGGCTGGTTTGTCGGCTGGGCGCAGACCGATGTTCGCAAGATCGTCTTTGCCCGCCTGGTAGTCGATACGAAACGTTCCGATACGCCAAAGGGGCTCAAGACGCGGGCGATGTTCCTGAAAGATCTGCCGAATCTCCTCAGGTGACCTACATCCGGCTTTACGGCGCCGAAAACTGCCCATAAAAGACCGCTCGCCGCCGGACGCATCCGGCTCTTACTGATGCATGTCGTAGCCCCAAAACCGCTAAGCAGTCTTGGGCGACATGCATTTCACCACCCGCGCTCGTTTGCGGGACTGGATAGGAGAATCTTATGCTGAATTCCGTTTCCCTGACATTTCCCGATGGTTCCGTTCGCGATTACGACGCGGCGATGACCGGCGCCGGCCTGGCGGAATCGATCTCGAAGTCGCTGGCCAAGAAGGCCGTTGCCTACAGCATCGATGGCACAGTGCGCGATCTTTCCGACCCGATCGGCAGATCGGCCAAAGTCGAGATCATCACCCGCGAGGACCCGCGTGCGCTGGAGCTCATCCGCCACGATGCAGCCCATGTGCTGGCCGAAGCCGTGCAGGAACTTTGGCCGGGAACGCAGGTGACCATCGGGCCGGTGATCGAAAACGGATTCTACTACGATTTTGCCCGCAACGAGCCGTTCACGCCCGACGATTTCCCGGTGATCGAGAAGAAGATGCGCGAGATCATTGCGCGCAACAAGCCGTTCACCAAAGAGGTGTGGTCGCGTGAGAAGGCGAAAAGGATCTTTGCCGACAAGGGCGAGCGCTACAAGCTCGAGCTGATCGACGCCATCTCCGAGGATCAGGATCTCAAGATCTATGCACAGGGCGACTGGTTCGACCTTTGCCGCGGCCCGCATATGGCCTCGACTGGCCAGATCGGCAGCGCCTTCAAGCTGATGAAGGTCGCCGGCGCCTATTGGCGCGGCGACAGCAACAACCCGATGCTGACCCGCATCTACGGCACGGCCTGGGCCGACCAGGCGCAGCTCGAAGCGTATCAGACGATGCTGGAGGAGGCCGAGAAGCGCGACCACAGGAAGCTCGGCCGTGAGATGGACCTGTTCCACTTCCAGGAGGAGGGCCCCGGGGTCGTGTTCTGGCACGCCAAGGGCTGGAGGATGTTCCAGAACCTGGTCAATTACATGCGTCGCCGCCTCGACGAGCAGGGCTATCAGGAGGTCAACGCGCCGCAGGTGCTCGACAAGAGCCTGTGGGAGACGTCAGGCCACTGGGGCTGGTACCGGGACAACATGTTCAAGGTGACGGTTGCTGGCGACGACACCGACGACGACCGGGTGTTTGCGCTGAAGCCGATGAACTGCCCCGGTCACGTCCAAATCTTCAAGCACGGGCTGAAATCCTACCGCGATCTGCCGGTAAAACTTGCGGAATTCGGCAATGTGCATCGCTATGAGCCGTCCGGCGCGCTGCACGGGCTGATGCGCGTGCGCGGCTTTACCCAGGACGATGCGCACATCTTCTGCACCGAGGAACAGCTCGCCGACGAGTGCATCAAGATCAACGATCTGATCCTCTCGACCTATGCCGATTTTGGCTTCGACGAAATCACCGTCAAGCTGGCGACCCGCCCCGAAAAACGGGTCGGCACCGACGCGATGTGGGATCATGCTGAGGGCGTGCTGCAGGACGTGCTCGACAAGATCGCGGCGCGGTCGGGCAACCGGATCAAGACGGGCGTCAATCCGGGTGAGGGCACGTTCTACGGGCCGAAGTTCGAATATGTGCTGAAGGACGCCATCGGCCGCGACTGGCAATGCGGCACCACGCAGGTTGATTTCAACCTGCCGGAACGGTTCGGCGCCTTCTACATCGGCTCGGATTCGGAAAAGAAGCAGCCGGTGATGGTGCATCGCGCCATCTGCGGCTCGATGGAGCGTTTTCTCGGCATCCTGATCGAGAATTATTCCGGCCATTTCCCGCTCTGGTTCGCGCCGCTGCAGGTGGTGGTGGCGACGATCACTTCCGATGCCGACGATTACGCCCAAAAGGTCGTTGCACAGCTGAAGGCGGCGGGGCTGATCGCCGAAGCCGATCTGCGCAACGAGAAGATCAACTACAAGGTCCGCGAGCATTCGCTGGCCAAGGTCCCGGTCATCCTCGTCTGTGGCAAGCGCGAGGCCGAGGAAGAAGCGGTCAATATCCGTCGTCTCGGTTCGCGCGACCAGGAATCGCTCGGCCTCGCAGCCGCCGTGAAGCTGCTTGCCGATGAGGCGGTGACACCCGACCGCAAGCGCCGCGCGGCCTGAACCAGCCGACCAGCAACGAATGGCGGTGGAGCGATCCACCGCCATTTTTATATTTTATATGCCTGTCACGCCGCGCGCCTATCTGGCAAATCGATCGACGTGCGCGTCGGCGACGCGCTGGCGCGACGCATGCGCAAGGCAGCTTAGAGGGGCGCGCCTCAGTCGGCGCCTTCCTCGGAATCGATGGCCGAAGCCTCGGTGGCCAGAACCTCGATGTCCTGGTTGTGCCCAGCCACCACCGTAAAATCCTTCTGGTAGATGCGGTCGCGGTTCTTGGCGATGATGGTGTAGTCGCCCTCGGCCAGCACCATCGAGGCAAAGGCGCCGACAGTTTCCTTGATCGGATCGCCGGATTCGTTGAGCAGGGACCAGGAGGTGTCGGCGATCGCCTCGCCGCCTGGTTCGCGCACCAGCTTCATGGTCATTTCGGCGGCACGGTGCTCGACGGTCGCTTCGGTCAGCTTGCCGGCCTCGACGCGGATGTCGGAGCGGATGACCGCGTTCACCGCGCCATAGGTCGACACGACGTGGTAGGTGCCGGCATTGAGCCGCACGACGCTGTTCGGCTCGACATCGGGTATGATCAGGGCGCGATCGCCATCGGCCGCGGCGTGGCTCTCATAGATCGAGAAGCGCAGCTTCTTCGGCGGTATGCGTACCCCGCCGGACAGCACGGCATCGAGCTTGAGGCCGCCGGCATCGAGCACGAGGCTCTCGCGCTTGGCTTCCTTGCCGACGGTGATGCGCTTGGTGGCGCCGGCCCGCCCGTAGGAGGCGTGGACCAGATACGAACCCGGCTCGAGCTGGAATATGGCGGTGCCGCCATGAGAGGAGGCGACCATCGGCAGCTTGCCGTCGCTGGCCGATTCGGGTTTGAAGACGCGCCAGACGATGCCGCGCGTGATGTCGGCGCCCTTGTCGGTCAATTGCGCCGACAGCGTGATCGCCCCGCTGCTGCCCAATGCCAGCGATGTCTCGCTTTTCGGAGGCGCATAGCCCGAAATTCCGGGAAGCTTCAGCTCGCCGAGGCCGTCCACATCCTGGGCGACGGCAAGCGAAACCGGCACCATCAACAGTGCGGCAGCGAGCCATATCAGGAAAAGACGCAATGTCCCCTCAAACATGCCTTGCGTTGAAGCCCAAGGCGGTGGCAATTTCAAGGCTTAAGAGTCCGGTCGGCTTCTGCTACAGGGCTCTTTGTCCGGCGCGCCGCGCCAATGCCCAAGCCGCCCGATGTCCCGATGGTGCGCTTCAGCTCAAATTCCAGGAGACTTGCGCCCATGGCGTCGCCGATCATCGATCTTCTGCTGACCCGAAATTCCGCGCCGATCCCGGATTTGAAAGAACCGGCACCGGGCGATGCGGAGATCGCGACGATGATCGCCGCCGCCTCGCGGGTGCCGGACCATGGCCGGCTGGAGCCTTGGCGTTTCATCCTTTATCGCGGCGAGGCCCGTATCGAGATCGGCAAGAAGCTGGCAGAACTTGCCGAACAGCGCGAAGGGCCGCTGCCGGAAGGCCGGCGCAACCAGGAATTGGCGCGCTTTTCGCGGGCACCGCTGGTCATCGGCGTGATTTCTATCCCTAGGGAAAATCCAAAGATCCCGCAATGGGAGATGTTCCTGTCCGGCGGCATGGCGGCGATGAACCTGATGCTTGCCGCCAATGCGCTGGGCTACGGCACCAACATGATCAGCAACTGGTATTCCGACGTGCCCGAGGGCAGGGCGATCCTCGGCCTGGCGCCGCATGAGCGGGTCGTCGGCTTCGTCCATATCGGCTCCTACCAGGGGCCAGCACCGGAACGACCGCGGCCCGATCCGGCAAAGCTCTATGCCGACTATTCAGGGCCGTGGGTGGGATAATTTCGGCGCGGAACAGACCCCCTAAGGATCAACCTCCGATGCCTTGGCTCGCGCCAGGAGCCGCTCTGCGAGCTTGAGATGCGGCCGGTCGTACATCTTGCCATCCATGCCAACGACGCCGGGATTTCCTGCCGCCTCGAACGCCTCGACGATCGCCAGGGCGCTTTTCACCGCTTGCGCCGAAGGCGTGAAGGCGGCGTTGATGACCGGTACCTGCGCCGGATGGATCGCCATCTTGCCGGTGAAACCGTCGCGCTCGGCCTCGGCGCATTCGGCCTCGAAGCCGGCCATGTCGCGAAAATCCGGAAAGACGGTGTCGATTGCCGCGACTTCCGCGGCACTTGCGGCAAGCATGGTCATGGTGCGGGCGAGGCGGAACACATCCGTGTAGCGGCCATTCGCGTCGCGCGTCGCGCGCGCGCCAATCGCCGCCGACAGATCTTCCGCCCCCCAGGTGACGCCGACAAGCCGCGCGCTTGCACGGGCGTAGGTCGCTGCGGCCAAGACGCCTGCGGCCGTTTCGGTGATGATCGGCAGGATCCTTATCGCGCCATCCGGCAGGCCGCCTTCGGCTTCGTGCACCCTGAGCTTGGCCGAGAGATGCTGGACATCCAGTCCGCTGTTCGACTTAGGCAGCATGATGCCGTCTGGTTTCACCGGCACGAGCGCCGCCAGATCGTCGTCGGTCAGTCCGGTCGAAAGATCGTTGACGCGCACATAGATCGCGGAGCTGGTCCGGTGCCTGTGCTCGGCGATAAAACGCGCCGCTGTGTCGCGCGCCAACCCCTTGTTCTGCGCGGCAATCGAATCCTCGAGGTCGACGATGACCACGTCGGCTCCTACGCCAAAGCCCTTCTCCAGCTTCTTTTCCGAATCGCCAGGAACGAAGAGCAGAGAACGCATCGGCTATGCCTTTTTCATCATCATGGCTTGCCTCGTGCATTTGGCAACCAGCACATCGTTCTGGTTATAGGCGCGGTGCTCGAACTCGACGATACCGCGGTCCGGTTTCGACCTGGAATCGCGCACCGAAACCACCGTGGTCTCGACGCGAATGGTGTCGCCATGGAAGACGGGGTGCGGAAACACTGTCTCCTTCATGCCGAGATTGGCGATGGTGGTGCCGACGGTGATGTCATTGACCGAGATGCCGATCATCAGGCCAAGCGTGAACAGCGAATTGACCAGCGGCTTGCCCCATTCGCTCTTCGCCGCGAAGTCGAAGTCGATGTGCAGCGGCTGCGGGTTCAGCGTCATCACCGAAAACAGCATATTGTCGCTTTCGGTCACGGTCTTGCGCAGCGTGTGCTTGAACACATGGCCGAGAACGAACTCCTCAAGGTAAAGTCCGGCCATTGTCGATCTCCTCCGCTGCTTAAGGGTTGATAGGCGTTGCATACCGGGCTCGCAAGCCAGTTAACGAACATGGTGAACCGTTCGTAAACCATTTGTGCCTACGGTCTCCGCCAGGGTCAGAAGCGTTCTGGCAAGGGGCGTAAGCAGGCGACATGGTCGTTTCGCATTTCCTGAAATGGATCCATACGGCGAAGGTGTCGGAGCGTGCTGCGGCGGCAAGCGCGCTGGCTCGCGCCTATGTCGACTCGGAGCTGCCTTTCGAGGACCGCTGCGCTGCCGAGGCGGCGCTGACGTTGCTGCTCGATGACGTATCGTCGAAGGTGCGGGCGGCGATCGCCGACGCGCTTTCCATGAGCCATCATGCGCCGCCGCAGATCGTCAGCGCGCTGGCCTCGGACCAGCCGGAAGTCGCAGC
The DNA here is from genome assembly GCF_040322175.1 of Mesorhizobium sp. M0185. Lineage (NCBI taxonomy): Bacteria > Pseudomonadati > Pseudomonadota > Alphaproteobacteria > Hyphomicrobiales > Phyllobacteriaceae > Mesorhizobium > Mesorhizobium sp. M0185. The sequence continues at coordinate 86,854 of NZ_JAMYSY010000023.1, forward strand.
CTTGGTGCTGGCGCGCTCGCCGCTGCTCACCGATGCCGACCTGATCGATCGGGTTGCCGGCGGCCAGAAGGCGACGCAGAAGGTGATCGCCGACCGGCCACGCGTCTCGATGTCGGTTGCGGCGGCGATCGCCGAGATCGGCGAGCCGGAAGCCTGCGCCACGCTGCTCGCCAACAGCGGCGCCGACATCGCATCCGTCAGCTTTCGCCGCATGGCCGAGCGGCACGGCCATCTGCCTCTGGTGCGCGAGGCGCTGATCGCCGACACCCGGCTGCCCGCCGATTGCCGGCATACGCTGCTGGTCAAGCTCGGGGAGATGCTCAAGGGGTCGCCGCTGGTGCTGGCGCTGATGGGCGCCGCCAGGGCCGAGCGCGTCACGCGCGATGCTTGCATCAAGGCTTCGGTGACGCTGATCGAAGGCACGCGGACAGAGGAACATACCGCACTTGTCGAACATCTGCGCCTGCGCGGCGACCTGACCGCAAGCTTCGTCGTCCGCACCATTGCGCACGGCAAGGTCGACTTCTTTGGTTCGGCGCTGGTCGCGCTCAGCCAACAGTCCGAACAACGGGTGAGAGCACTGCTGGCCGGCGGGCATGACATAGCGTTGCAGGCACTGTTCCGCAGCGCCGGGCTTGCCGCCGCCACCCACGCCATCATTCTGCGCGCGCTGAAGGTCTGGCGCGAGGTCGCCAATGGCAAACGCCTCGCCGGCGTCCAGGAAGTCAGCTGGCTGATGCTGAAGGAATTGGGCGGACAGTCCGCAGAAGGCGATCTCGCCGGGCTGGTCAAATCGATCCATCTCGACGCGCTGCGCGAGAACGCACGCGGGCACGCGCTGGCGATCGCTGCTGCCTAAACCCGGTCCTTCGCGAAAAAATCCGGAAAATCCTCGATCGCGGCGGCAATGATGCGCAGCGAAGCGGCGATCTGCAGCATTTCGGCCGCGACGCTGCGCTCCGCGATGCCTGCTGCATACTGCCTGGCGACTGCGACGGTCGCCGTCTGCGGCTCGCCGGGCCGCCTGAACAGCAGCTCGCGTGCCAGACCGCGCAGGAAATTGGCGATGGAAAGTGCTGTTTCAGGCGGGATCGCGGAACTTTGCTGCGCGTTGCGCAGCCGTAGGATTTCGAGGCCGACGGTAACCGCAGCTATGCCGCCGCCGAGAACCGCGTCGCCTTTCTTGCCGGCGTTCTGCAGCAGTGGCATCAACTGGTTGATCCGGTCGTAGGCAAGGCTTTCGAAGGCCGATCGCCGCGGCAGGCGGTCGTGCAGGCAAAGGCGTGCAAGATCTTCGCGCATGGTTTGCAGGATGCGGTTGACTGTAACCCAGGGGTCGGCGGGCAGCACGACGGCGAAGACGCCGATCGCCAGAAGAATGCCGACAAGGACCGCTGCCGAATTGGCGAAGAACGGCTCCGGATCGTAGGTCATGACCTGATGTGGGCTGAGGAAGGCGAGGAAATTGATCGCAAAGGCCGTTGCCACGCCGACGTAGCGCGGATTGGCCATGGCCAGTGCCGCTGGCACCAGGATCGGCACGACAAAGACCATGAACCATCCGAAGCCTGGCAAAGCCGGAAGCGCCAACTGGCCGATGAGAAACGCAAAGGGCAGGGCGAGCAACGTGCCCTCGAAGAAGTTCCATGCCGACCGGATCGGATCGGGGCGAGCGGCGAACAGGCTGGAGACGACCGCGACCAGAATGACCGTGCCCGTCGCGTCCGACCATTTCGTCGCCAGCCAGAAGCCGGCGACCAGGAGTGTGGCGATAGCGGCGCGCACGGCATTGTGCGATGCCGCACGATAATCGCGGTGCACCACCAGCGCCGGCTGCCGCCGTTCGCGACTGGCACGAGACGGGGGAGAGCGGAGTGCATCCAGGCCGCGCAGCACTTGCTGCATAGCCTCGGCGAAGTCGGCGGCAATGGTTAGGCGGGTGACAGTGCCAGCCCAGTCAATGTCTTGCCCGGCCGCGATGCCAGGCATCTGCCGTGCCTTGCCGGCGATTGCGTCGAGCCGCGCCACCCAGGGCGCCGTATCGTCCAGTGCGCCCGGCTTGGCTACCAGTTCGCCGACAACGGCCTGCAACTCGGCGCGAACGGGGATGAGGGCTGCATTCTTCGGCGCGGCGTGGGCATGCAGCGCACGCGCCGCTGACAGGGCCGACAGAAGCTGGCCGATGGTACGCCGGACCGGATAGGCGCGGGTGGCGAGGCTCGGCCCCTCCAGCCTTGCGTAGGTGCGCATCTCGCCGAGCGTCTGGACGTCGCCGATCAGCTTGCGGTGCAGCCCGGCAAGCTTTTCCGCATCGCCGCCGGAAAAAGCGCCGTCCGCATAGGCCGCCAGGTCGAGAATGCTGCGTTTCAGTCTTGAGATGATGGCGTCGGCGGCCAGTTTCGGCAGGATCAGCCGGCTGCTCAGCGCGGCGCAAATGATGCCAAGCACGATTTCCGCGCAGCGCGCCACGGCGAGATCGATGACGAGGTGCGGCTGGCCGAAAGCCGGCAGGCCGATGATCATCGCGGTGTAGCCGGCAAGCGCCGCGCCATAGGCTTCCGGATTGCGGAGCAGCGACGAGACCAGCGAGCAGATGCCGATCCAGACGGCAAGAACGGTAACCAGCAACCACGGGTTGGCATCGAAAACAGTGGTAATGCCGATCGCAGCCAGCGCGCCGGCAAGCGTGCCGAGGAGACGATAAAACCCCTTCGCCAGCACCATGCCGGCGACCGGCTGTGCGACGATGAACACCGTCATCATCGCCCATTGCGGGTGGTCGAGCTTCAGCGCATAGGCGGCCAAGAGTGCGATGAGGCCGGCCGAAACGGTGCGCAGGGCAAAGATCCAGTCCGAGCGCGTCGGCCGCGTCAGGCCAGCGATCCGCGTGCCGATATCGTCCTTCAGCCGCGCCCAGGTCAAGTGCTCGTCTCCAGCTCAGAAGGCCAAGCTAGCGGCGGGAGCTCAGATATCCAGCACTTCCGTCTCGGCGAATTCCGCGCGTTCCTGGATGAACCGGAAACGGGCCTCGGGCTTGGTCCCCATCAATGCGTCGACCGCATCCTTGGTCGCCGCCTCGGCATCGATAACGTCGACCCGCAGCAGCGTGCGCTTTTTCGGGTCCATGGTGGTTTCCTTGAGCTGGGCGGCCATCATTTCGCCCAGCCCCTTGAAGCGGCCGATTTCGACCTTGCCGCGCCCGGTGAATTCGGTGCGCAGGAGTTCGTCCTTGTGCGCGTCGTTGCGGGCATAGGCGACCTTGCCGCCTTGCCGGATCGAATAAAGCGGCGGCACCGCCAGATAGAGATGGCCGCCGCGGACCAGGCTTGGCATCTCCTGGTAGAAAAAGGTGATCAGCAGCGAGGCGATATGGGCGCCGTCGACGTCGGCATCTGTCATGATGATGACCCGGTCGTAACGCAGGTCCTCGTCGCGGTATCTCGAGCGCGTGCCGCAGCCAAGCGCCTGGATGAGGTCGGATATCTGCTGGTTGGCGGCAAGCTTGTCGTTGCCGGCGCTGGCGACGTTGAGGATCTTGCCGCGCAGGGGCAGCACCGCCTGGCTGGCGCGGTCGCGCGCCTGCTTTGCCGAACCGCCGGCCGAATCGCCCTCGACGATGAACAGCTCGGCACCGGCGGCGGCATTCTGCGTGCAGTCGGCGAGCTTGCCGGGCAGGCGCAGCTTGCGCACCGCACTCTTGCGCGACACTTCCTTTTCCTGGCGGCGGCGCACCCGCTCGTCGGCGCGCGCGATCACCCATTCGAGCAGTTTCGAAGCTTCCTGCGGATTGTCGGCCAGCCAATGGTCGAACGGGTCGCGGATAGCGCTTTCGACGATGCGGATCGCCTCGATCGTCGCCAACCTGTCCTTGGTCTGGCCGACGAATTCCGGTTCGCGGATGAACACCGACAGCATGCCCGCCGCCGAGATCATCACATCCTCGGAAGTGACGATCGAGGCGCGCTTGTTGCCGACCAGGTCGGCATAAGCGCGCAAGCCGCGCGTCAGGACGTTACGGAAGCCGGCCTCATGCGTGCCGCCCTCCGCGGTCGGGATGGTATTGCAATAGGAATTGATAAAACCGTCGCCGCCGAACCAGGTCACCGCCCATTCGAGCGAACCGTGACCGCCCTGCTTCTCGCTCTTGCCGGCGAACATTTCGCGGGTGACCTGGAATTCGTCGCCGAGCGAGGCTTTCAGATAATCCTTGAGGCCGCCCGGAAAATGGAATTCTGCCTTGGCCGGCGTCGTGTCCTTTTCCCTGATCAGCGACGGATCGCAGGTCCAGCGGATTTCGACACCGCCGAACAGATAGGCCTTTGACCGCGCCATGCGGTAGAGCCGCGCCGGCTCGAAAGCAGCGCCCTTGCCGAAAATCTGCTCGTCTGGATGGAAGCGGATCTTCGTGCCGCGGCGGTTGTGCACCTCGCCGAGCTGCTCCAGGCCGGTCACAGGAATGCCGCGCGAGAACTTTTGCCGATAAAGTTTCCTTCCCAGCGCCACCTCGACCTCGAGATGGTCGGACAGCGCGTTGACCACGGAAACGCCGACACCGTGCAGGCCGCCGGACGTCTCGTAAACCTTGCTGTCGAACTTGCCGCCTGAATGCAGCGTCGTCATGATGAGTTCGAGCGCCGGCTTCTTGAATTTCGGGTGCGGATCGACCGGAATGCCGCGGCCGTTGTCTGTGACGGACAGGTATCCGTCGGCGGAAAGCTCGACATCGATGAAGGTCGCATGGCCGGCGACCGCCTCGTCCATCGAATTGTCGATGACCTCGGCGAACAGATGGTGCATCGCCTTGTCGTCGGTGCCGCCAATGTACATGCCCGGGCGGCGGCGCACCGGCTCCAGCCCCTCCAGCACTTCGATATCGGCGGCACTGTAGCTCTCGCTGGCGTCGCGGGGCGCCGGCCGCTTCGCCGCCTGCACCAGCGGGTCGGCCGGGCGCGCGGCGGCGCGAGCCGGTTGCGGCTGCTTGTCCAATTTGGCGAAAAGATCGTTGTTGTCGTCCATGCCGGTCCTGGATTCCGATGCTGCGAATCACCACCCGATACTGCCACGCTTTTTGTGGGCAGGCGACGGAGGTTCCTGTTACGTTCGAGGATAGGGCCTCTTACTGCAAAACCATTCGACAGCCAAGCGGCGGAAATGGGGTCGAGGGTGGAGCATCGACGCTTTGTAAACCTTGTCCGAAGGTTACGCCGCAAGGTTGGCTGAAAAACGATATCCGCGAACTGTCGCTGACCTAGAATGCAGTGGAACCTTCAAGAGGCTGTCGCTTAAGCATGTTGGATTACAGTTCGCTCCTGCTCGCGGCGGCGCTGTCGGGCACGTGCCTTAGCATCACCATGTTTGCGATCTGGTTCACCGCGCCAAAGGCACGCTTTGTGCTGACGGTGGCCTGCGGCATTCTCGTGCTGGTCGCACATGTCGTGTTGTTCTGGCATTACACCAGGGATCCAAGCGCCTGGCTTTGCCAGATCGTGCTTGTGCTTCTCAGCCTCGGCTTCCTGATCATCTGCCTGTCGGCTATGCAATATCTCGGCACAGGCGACTACAGGCGCGCCATCTTGCCGACCTTGGTTGCGATGGCTGTTTGCGCGGGCGCGACGTATCTCGGGTTTGATGGTGTCGGCTTTATTGTCACCTACGCGACGGTAACGGCGCTGCTCTCGCTCATCGGGGCGATGTTCTGGATTGAGGGTGGTCACGATCGCCGGATATTGCTGGTCGTCTCGTTCCTGAGCGGCGTCTGTGCGCTGTCGTTCGGACTTTGCGGCGCGGTCCTGCTGGTCACGGGCCAATGGGTGCTCGGTGTAGCACCGGACAATTGGGCCGAGCGGGTGAATTCCGTCGTGGCCGTCGCCTGCATGACCGGGCTCGGCGCATTGACGCTCTCCCTGCATCATTTGCAGGCGCAGATCGAATTGAAGGCCGAGACGATGACCGATCCATTGACCGGGCTGATGAATCGGCGGGCGTTGACGGCACTCTACGGCGAGCGGGTCTTCGGTCCGTTCATGTCCGTTGCCATGTTCGACCTCGACCATTTCAAGAGGACGAACGACGTATTTGGTCACCCGGTCGGCGACCAGGTTCTGTGCCGCTTTGCCGCCATCATCAGGAAATACGCCCGGACCGGCGTCGACGCCTTCCGGTTGGGCGGCGAGGAATTCGTGCTCGTCATGTCGCGGATGACGGAAGAGAAGGCCTATGACATTGCGAGCAAGATCAGCGTCGCCTTCGGCACGGAAGTCGTGGCCACCCAGCTCGGTCCGTTGCGAAGCACAGTCAGCGGCGGCATCGGCTTTGGCGGAACAAACGGCACCGGTCTCGACGATGTGCTGGCCGAAGCCGATGCAGCACTCTATGCGGCAAAGCGCGCCGGGCGAAATCGCGTCGTCGTCCGGGACCGGGCGAGCAAGGCCGACGGGCCGGCCTTGCGTTCTGCCTGATTGAGGTTTCTATCTTCTTGTTAGACCCATGATCTTGTCCGAAAACCGGATTCCACTTTTCGGGATCATGATCTATTCCGCCGCACCCAGATATTCCGACAGCGGCGGGCAGGAGCAGACAAGGTTGCGGTCGCCGGCGACATTGTCGATGCGCGACACCGGCGGCCAGTATTTTGCCGCCGTGTCGGCATCGCCGGCGGGGTAGGCCGCCTCCAGGCGCGAATAGGGATGGGTCCACTGGCCGGCCAACGCCTCGGCGGCGGTGTGCGGCGCATTGACTAGAGGATTGTCGGCCAACGGCCATTCGCCCTTCGCCACCTTGGCTGCCTCGCCGGCTATGGCGATCATCGCCTCGCAGAAGCGATCCAGCTCGCGCTTGGGCTCGGACTCGGTCGGCTCCACCATCAGTGTGCCGGCCACCGGGAACGACATGGTCGGTGCATGGAAACCATAGTCGATCAGCCGCTTGGCGATATCGTCGACGCTGATGCCGGCGCTGTCTTTGAGCGCGCGGGTGTCGAGGATGCATTCATGCGCAACGCGTCCGTTGCGCCCTTTGTAAAGCAGGGGGAAATGCTCGCCGAGCCGCGTCGCCACATAGTTGGCGGAGATGATCGCCGTCTCGGTCGCCTGCTTCAGGCCGGAAGCGCCCATCATACGAATATACATCCAGGTGATCGGCAGGATGGAGGCACTGCCGAACGGTGCCGCCGCCACGGCATGGGCCGAGCCTTCGGTGACGTGGCCGGGCAGATATGGCTCCAGATGCGCCTTGACGCCGATCGGGCCGACACCGGGGCCGCCGCCGCCATGCGGGATGCAGAAGGTCTTGTGCAGGTTCATGTGGCAGACATCGGCGCCGATATCGCCGGGACGGGCGAGGCCGACCAGCGCGTTGAGATTGGCGCCGTCGAAATAGACCTGGCCGCCATGGCTGTGGACGAGGGCACAAAGGTCGCGCGCGCCTTCCTCGAAGACGCCATGCGTCGAAGGGTAGGTGAACATCAGCGCCGCGAGGTTGTGCGCATGCTCGGCCGCCTTGGCCTGCAGGTCGGCCATGTCGATATTGCCGTCCTCGGTGCAGCGCACGACGACGACGCTCATGCCAGCCATGGCCGCACTTGCCGGATTGGTGCCATGCGCCGAGGACGGGATCAGGCAGATGGTGCGATGGCCTTCGCCGCGCGACAGATGATAGCCGCGAATGGCGAGCAGCCCGGCATATTCGCCCTGGCTGCCGGCATTGGGCTGCAGGGTCACCGCGTCGAAGCCGGTGATCTCGGCCAGCCAGCCTTCCAGCTCGTCGATCATGGCGCGATAGCCTGTCGAATGGTTGGCCGGGGCGAAGGGATGCAGGTTGGCGACATCAGGCCAGCTCACCGGCATCATTTCGGCGGCGGCGTTGAGCTTCATGGTGCAGGAGCCGAGCGGGATCATGGCGCGGTCGAGCGCCAGGTCCTTGTCGGCCAGCCGGCGCAGGAAGCGCATCATGTCGGTTTCCGAGTGGTTTTCGCGGAAGACGGGCTGGGTGAGAAACTCCTTGCCGCGCGGTTTTCCTGGCATGGAACTGCCGGCGGCAACGCCGGCCTTGGCGCCGAAAAGTGCTGCGATCGCCTCCAGATCGGCCTCGGTGGAGGTCTCGTCGAAGCTGATGCCGACATGGTCGGCGTCGATGACGCGCAGCAGCCGGCCGGTCTTTTCTGCGGCGGCGGCAATCCCGCCGGCTCTGCCCTTCACTTTCACGGTCACCGTGTCGAAATGGCTGTCGCCGACCACCGAAACGCCCGCTGCCTTGAGGCCGGCAGCCAGGCGGTTGGCCAGCGTGTGGACGCGGCCGGCAATCGCCTGCAGCCCGGCAGGGCCATGCCAGATCGCGTAGGCCGTCGCCATATTGGCGAGCAGCGCCTGTGCGGTGCAGATGTTGGACGTCGCCTTGTCGCGGCGGATATGCTGTTCGCGTGTCTGCAAAGCGAGGCGATAACCAGGACGGCCCTTGCTATCCGTCGACTGGCCAACGAGCCGGCCGGGCATCAGCCGCGTCAGCCTGTCGGAGACGGCGCAATAGGCGGCGTGCGGCCCGCCAAAGCCCATCGGCACGCCAAAACGCTGCATCGGGCCGACGGCGATGTCGGCGCCAAGCCTGGCCGGCGCATCGGTCAGCGTCAGGCCAAGCGGGTCGGCGATGAAGACGACCAGCGCGCCGGCAGCACGGGCCCTGTCGATCGCTGCCTTGTGGTCGCCGTAGACGCCGAATGTATCGGGCCAGGAGACCAGCAGGGCGGCGGTGTTGTCGTCGATCACCTCGCCGTCGACCTCGATGCCGAGCGGCTCGGCGCGGGTGCGCACGACGTCCAGCGTCTGCGGGTGCGGCGTGCCGGCCAGTGCCACCTTGGTGCGCTTGTCGCGATGATGGCGCAGCGCGATGCCAACCGCTTCGGCCACCGCCGTCGCCTCGTCGAGCAGCGAGGCCGATGCCACCGGCAGGCCGGTCAGTTCCGTCACCAGTGTCTGGAAGTTGAACAGCATCTCCAGCCGGCCCTGACTGATCTCGGCTTGGTAAGGCGTGTAAGCCGTATACCAGGCCGGGTTCTCGAACAGGTTGCGCTGGATCACCGGCGGCACGTGGACGCCATGATACCCGGCACCGATGAAGCTCTTCTGCACCGTGTTCTTTGCCATCGTCGCCGCGAGCTCGGCCAGCGCTTCCGCTTCGCTTGCGGGCGCGGGCAGGGCCAGCGGCCGGTCGAGCCGGATCGACTTCGGCACTGCCTGGCTGATCAGGGTCTCGACCGAAGGAACGCCGATCGCCGCCAGCATGGCTCTGACGTCATGGAGGCCCGGGCCGATATGGCGAGCCGAGAAGGGGTAGGGTGCTGCGGTCATCTTCCTGGTCCTGCTATCAACCAATATGGGCTTTGTAAGCGGCTTCATCGAGGAGTCCGTCGAGTTGGCGCTCATTGGCCAGCTTCATCTTCCACAACCAGCCGTCGCCGGTTGCCGCCGAATTGACGAGTGAAGGATCCGATGACAGCGAGGTGTTGGCCTCGGTGATCTCGCCGTCGACCGGCGCGTAGACGTCCGATGCGGCCTTGACCGATTCGACCACCACGGCGGTGTCGCCCTTGGCCAGCTTCTTCCCCGGCTCCGGCAGTTCGACGAAGACGAGATCGCCGAGCTGCTGCTGCGCGTAATCGGTGATGCCGACCGTGGCGATGCCGCCCTCGACGCGCAGCCATTCGTGATCTTCGGTGAAATAGGTCTTTGCCATTGAATCATCCTTTGCGGTAGCGATGGGGCGTGAAGGGCAAGGGGTGGATGTCGACCGGGATTTTCGTCCCGCGGACATCGGCGAACAGTTTTGCGCCGGATTTGGCAAGCGGCGTCTGGACGTAGCCCATGGCGACCGGATGACCGGCCGAGGGGCCGAAGCCGCCTGAGGTGACATGGCCGGCAGGGTTGCCGTCAGCATCGAAAAGGGCAGCACCGGCGCGCACCGGCTGGCGGCCTTCCGGCTTCAGGCCGACGCGTTTTTGCGCCGGACCACGCTCCAGGATGGCGCGCAGCGCATCGGCGCCGATGAAGGCGCCAGAGGCGCGAACCTCCTTGGGGATGGCCCACATCAGCCCGGCGCTGGCCGGATCGATCTCCGGCGTGATGTCCAGCCCGTGCAGGCACAGTCCGGCTTCGAGCCGCAGGCTGTCGCGGGCGGCAAGGCCGACCCACATCACCCGCTCGTCCTCGAGCAGCCTGGCGACGAGGTTTCTTGCATCCGCTTCCGGCAGGCCGATCTCGAAGCCGTCTTCGCCGGTATAGCCGGACCGGCTCATGAACCATTTTTCGCGCGGCTCGATGCCGTGCATGAACACCAGCGAACCGGTCTCGATGCCGGCGCGGGAAAGGGCAGCCCACGCCTCGGGGCCCTGTATGGCCAGGAAGACGCGGTCGAGCGCATCCACTTTTACATCGAAATCGCCCTCTGCATCGAAATTTTTGGCCAGTGCGCGCAGATGCTTTTCGTCGGCGGCGGCGTTGCCGGCATTGGCGACCATCATGAAGCGCTCGGCGCCGAGCCTGGTGACGATCAGATCGTCCAGAATGCCGGCCGCCTCATTGAGGAAGAACGTGTATTTGGACTGGGAAACCTCAAGTGCGCCGGCATCGAACGGGCAGGCGCGGTTCAGAAGCGCTGCTGCCCCCGTACCGCTGATTTCGAACAGCTTCATGTGCGAGATGTCGAACAGGCCGGCATGCTCACGGCTGTGCAGGTGCTCCTTCATCACGCCGGCCGGATAGGTCAGCGGCATCGACCAGCCGGCGAAGGCGCCAAAGCGCGCACCAGCTGCCATGTGCAGATCTTCGAGGGGAAGGTGTTTGGTATCGTCGCCCGTCATGTCATCTCCAGAGTCGCACGCAAGCGGCCGCGAATGGCGACCAGTCCGTGCCCCTCTGTCTGAAGCCTGAGAGACTCGCGCCCCGTAACTCTGTCGGCAGCGCTTACACCTTCGGCGCGGGGGCAAGCCCCGACTTTCCAGAGTGTCTTTCCCGTCTACGGTTCTTTTGCCTGAGAGATTTCGGGCGATTTCCCCTTCGGCGGCAGCTCTCGCTGCTCTCTCCCACAAACAGGTAGGACTCGGTCAGGAGCCCTCGACTCGTCATCCATAGCCCGTGGACGACACCTTGTCACCTGCCGGCGACATTTTTACGCCAAGTCTTCTGCGGCCTTCTTTACAGGCAAGCCTTCGCTAACCACGCCGCTTGCCGGTTTCTCAAGACCTTGCCGATATACCGCATAAGGGCCGGCAATTACCGGCGGCGGGCGGGGAACAAAATGGGCGAATTGATCATGAGCGCGCCGGTGGCCAGGCTGACCTCGAAAAATCGGATCACAGCGGAAGACGTGGTCATGCTGCGCGGCGAAGTGTTCGGCGACGGCGTGGTAACGCGCGGCGAGGCCGAGGCGTTGTTTGCGCTCGACGCGACGGCGAGGGACAAATGCGCGGAATGGCTCGAGTTTTTCGTCGAGGCCGTCACCGATTTCATCGTCCACCAGGAAAAGCCGGCGGGCTATGTTTCGCAGGACAATGCCGACTGGCTGATCCGGACGATTTCGCGCGACGGCATCGTCGACAGCCGAACCGAACTCGAGTTGCTGGTGCATGTGCTGGAAGTTGCCAAATCATCGCCGAGCACGCTTTCCAGCTATGCGCTGGAGCAGGTCGCTCATGCGGTCGTGGACGGCAAGGGGCCGCTTGCGACCGGCGGCAGGCTTATCCCTGGGTCGATTGCCAAGGCCGAGGTCGAGCTGTTGCGCCGCATCCTTTACGCCTATGGCGGCGATGGCAACATCGCCATCAGCCGCGCCGAGGCCGAGGTGCTGTTCGAGATCAACGAGCGGACAGCGGCGGGCGACAACGATCCGTCCTGGAACGATCTGTTCGTCAAGGCGATCGCCAATTTCGTCATGTGTTCGGCCGGCTACGAACCGCCGGTGCGCGACGTGGCGCTGCGCCGGGATTCGTTCTTCGAGCAGGCCGATCCGGAGATCGGCGGGTTCTTCAGCCGCATGGTATCGGGCGGCCTGTCCGGCATCATGGAAGCCTATCGCTCACCCGGCGATATCGAAGCCGAGTGGGAGTCCAAGAACAAGGCAGCCGAGGCTCTGGCCCGCTGCGCCGAGACGGTCGATGCCGGCGAGGCCAAATGGCTCGCTGAACACATAGGCGACCGGCCGCTGCAGGAGAACGAGCGCGCGCTGCTGACGCTGATCAAGCACGCCTCGCCGGAAATCCATCCAGCGCTGAAGCCGCTGATCGACAAGGTTGCATAACAGGTCGCGACCCTATTGCTTGGCGGGCTCGGACTTAGCTGTCTCGAAGCGCGACATCCATTTGAAGCTGCCGAACCAGTAGCGGCGCACGCCGCCTATGGTGCCGTCGGCGGTACGCGCGCCGATCCAGTTGTTGACGTATTGGATGAGGCGGACATCGTCCGGGCGCATCGCAAACGCTTCCGGCGTCCGCAACAGCGGGCCGCCCACCATCGTCAACTTCGCGTCATAGAGCCTGGCGGCCATCTGCGGCGTCGGCGACGTCGCGACCATCGCCTGTGCGTCGCCGCCGATGATCGCGGCGAAAACATCTGAGGTATTGTCGAAAGACAGGATGGTCGCCTTGGGAAAAGCTTCCTTCGCGGCGGCTTCATCGGTGGAATTGGACAGCACGGCGATCTTGTATCCCGGCGCCGCCACTGCCTTTCCCGGCCTTTTCCCAAGGCTGGCGATCGTCGCAACCATGCGGATATCGGCGGTGCCGGTCTGGTTGGAGAACACCACCTCGCGTGCGCGTTCCGGCGTGCTGGCGTAGCCAGCCGCGATCATGTCGAAATCACCCTTGAGCAGTCTTGTCTTGAGGTCGTTCCAGGGCACCTCGACCAGCTTCAGGTCGACGCCGAGATCAGACGCCAGCGCACTGGTCAGGTCGACATCATAGCCGGCCAACTTCCCGTCGGCCTTCTTGAGGATCCATGGCGGGTTGAGCGCCACGCCGATCGTCAGTGCCTTCTGGTCGATGATGCGCTTGAGGCTGTCGTCCGCCCGGGCCGGCAGCAGCGACAAAGCCAACCAGGCAGAAAGGGCAAGTATAGTTGTGGCGATCATCTTAGCGCGCATTAATATAACCTCGCTGAGCCCGTCCGGTTGTCAGATTTACACAGAGGTGCCATTCTGTCGATAGCGGACCCTGATGGAGAGTTGCGATGTCGACACGGATGACGGTTACCGGTTCGATGATGTTCCTGGTTTGCATCCTGGGCAATCCGGCGAAGCTTTCGCTGCTGCCGGCGGCAGCGCAGGCTGCGGGGGCAAAACGCGTGGTCTGCTCCAGCGCCGATTACCGCTATTCCTATTGCGGGGTCGATACGCGCCGCGGCGTGCAGTTGACCTCCAGGCTTTCGAAGGCGCGTTGCGTATACGGTAGAAGCTGGGGCTATGACGGCGGCGGCATCTGGGTCGACAATGGTTGCTCGGCCGAATTCGCAGTCGCCGGCCCCGACCGCAATCCCTCTGCTGGCGACGTCGCCGCAGCCATTATCGTCGGCGGCGTGGTAGGCGCCATTCTCGACAACGGCAATTCGCATCGCCATCATTCCGATAATTACTATCCGAAGCCGCGCCCGCGCCGTTACGACCAATCGATCGATCCGACGCCGCAATTCGACAATCAGGGCAACCCCAACTTCGATACCCACGGCAACTACCAGGGACCGCACGGGCTGGGCAAGCTTGTCACCCCTGACGATAATCCTGACCTGAATCCGGCCCTGCGCAGCGACGGCGACGACAGCGACGACGACAGTTAGATGAAGCTTGGGTCAGGTTTCGGTCAGATGCCGCCGTACCAGTCGTAGCCATTGTCCTCCCAATAGCCGCCTCTGCCGCCGCCGAGATTGGCGAAGCCGTCGACCAGTTCGATCTTGTAGAGGTATTTCGGCATCTTGTAGCCGAGCTGGCGCTCGACGCGGACGCGCAGCGGCGCGCCGTTCTCGACCGGCAATGGCTTGCCGTTGAGGCCATAGGCAAGGATCGTCTGCGGATGGCGGGCATCGACCAGGTCGATCGAGCCGTAATATTTGATGTCGCCGGCAAGGCTGCGGTCGATCGTATCGAGGCAGTGGAACATGACGTAGCGCGCCTGCGGCTTGACCACTGCCTGATCGAGCACCAGCGACAGCGGCGTGCCTGTCCATTTGGCAATGCAGCTCCAGCCTTCGACGCAGTCGTGACGGGTGATCTGGGTGCGGCTCGGCATGTTCATCAGCTGCTCGCGGCTCAGCGACAGCGGTTTTTCGACCAGGCCTGAAACCTCCAGCCGCCAGTCGGCGAAATCGCTGGCGAGCAGGCCCTTGTAGAAATCGTCGTCCGGTGCGGTGACACCGTTCGGCCGCTGTAGCTGGCGAATGTCGGCCTCGGTGAACTCCGGCGCCAGCGCGTCAGCGCCGGCAAGCAGTCGCTGCGCCCGCCAGGTCAGGCCATTGGCGCTTTCGAGGAAGCTGCGCAGGCTGTCGCCGACGCCCAGCTGGCTGTCGAAGGCGTCGCAGCCCGACAGCATGATGCCGGAAAGGCCGAGGCTGGCCGAGGTCAGGAACTTTCTTCGGCTTATCTGTAGCTTGGGGCTGATCTCGAATTTCGCCATGTCAGGCACTCCTCTCTGGCGCTTTGTCGCCAGACGCCGGCGGGTCGGTTCGGTACCACCCGGTGATGATGGAGCGCAGCTCGTTGATCGGGCCGGCGGCCAGGATCATCAGGATGTGGATAATGAAGAAGGCGACGAGCAGCAGCATCACCGTGAAATGAATGGTGCGCGCCGTCTGCCGGCCGCCGAGCAGATCATTCAGGAACGGCAGCACCGAATCCATGCTCGGCGACATGGCAAGGCCGGTGATGATCATCAGCGGCAGCAGCACGAGCAGCACGCCGCCATAGGCCATCTTCTGCAGCGTGTTGTAGTCGCGCGTGTGATGGAACCTGAGCTTGGCGTGCTCGACAATGTCTCGCGGCAGGCGCCTGAAATCATCGAGGCGCGGGGCAAGATCGCGGCGCAAATGGCCGTTGATCAGGCTGGCGACCAGCCAGACCAGCAGCGTGGTGGTCAGCACCCAGGCGAAGAAGAAATGAACGACGCGCGCGGTGCCGAGATCGTAATAGGAAGGGATCGTCGCCCAGGACGGGAAGGCGCGGGAGGTCTCCTGGCCGGCCGGACCCGACCAGCCGAGCACACCAGTGGTATCGAAGCGCTTGCCGAAGATTTCGGTATAGCCGCGCGGGCCAGTCGCCGTATTCTCGGCGCCAATGGCGAAGACGGTGTTGTTGTAGCCAAAACCCGACTCCTTGCCGATATAGAGCTGCGGGCGGGCGTTGAAGATCTGCAGGCCGGAAAGCAGCATGAAGAACAGCGCGATCGCCCACAGCCAATGCGTCAGCCGCGTCCAGCGCGACTGGCGATAGATCAGCGTCGCATCACTCGGCGCGGCGGTATCTGCTCCGGCGGCTTGGTTTCTGGCAAGCGATTCCATTTGTTGTTCCCTCCGGCCGCGCGTTCGTCGCGGCCTCGTCAGATCTCTTCTCCTCCCAATACGTCGCCAGCCTAAGCGATGTTTCACCCGATCACGGATTTATTACGGACTGCCGAGGCTGACGGCGAGGTTGACCGCGGCTGCCACGATGACCGTGTTGAAGAAGAACGACAGGATCGAGTGCACAAGCACGACACGGCGCATTTGCGAGGTCGTGATGTTGGTGTCGGCGGTTTGCGCCGTCATGCCGATCACCGTGGCGAAATAGAGGAAATCCGAGCCTTCCGGCCGCTTGCCGCCCGGGAAGTCGAGGCCGCCGACTGGAATTTTCTTTTTTGTGTCGCCATCCATCGCATCGCCATCCAACCAGTAGATATGCGCGTAGTGAAGTGCGGCCATGGCATGGATGGTCAACCAGCCAAGCGGGATAGACAGCAGCGCCACCGTTAGCTCGACGGTGTCCGCGCTCTTCTCTCTGTTGATCAATTGAAACAACGAAATGATGGCAATAGCGACGACAATCAGCGTGACCGCGAAGATGGCCAGTACCGGCAGGTCCGTGTCGCCTGCATTCTTGCGCAGATAGCTGCCGGTAAGCCGCGGCATGTGGGCGATGACAAGAACGAGATAGGCGGCAAAGAACACATTGGCGCCGATCCAATAGGCAAGCGGCGCGCGCCAGATCAGCGCCGCGCCAAAGGCTGCCGCGCCAATGCAGGACGACACCGCGAACGGCGTGTGGCGTCGCATGGGCATCTTGGTCGGGCTACCGGTCGCCATGGCCTTCAGTCCGCTGAGGCGGATTTCAGCGCTCGCCGCAAGATGCGGTCAAGCTCGCCTAGGAACCGCGAGCGATCCTGCGGCGCGAAGCTCGAATTGTAGCCCTTGCTTTCGCCGGTCTCGCGCAGATGCTGCTTGAGATCGCGCATTGCCACCGCCATGCCGATCGTTTCGGGCGTAAACGGGCGTCCGGTCGGACCAAGTACGTGGGCGCCAAGCGCCACCGCGCGCGCGGCAAGCGGGATATCGGCGGTCACCACAATGTCATTGGACCGGGCATTTTCGACGATCCAGTCGTCGGCGGCATCGGCGCCCTTGGAGACGACGACATTGCGGATCATCGGATCGCGCGACGGACGCAAGCCGCCATTGGAGACGAAGGTGACGACGATGCCGTGCCGCTCGGCGACTTTTTCGACCTCGGCCTTCACCGGGCAAGCGTCGGCATCGACGAGAATAGCAGGTGCGTGCATCGTTGTTCCAAATGTGAAAGAGCCGGGCGGCGTCGCCCGGCTCGATCGATGATAGTCGAGCGGCTACTAGGCCGGCAACGCGCCGGATCTCTTGGCCGTCCAGGTGGCGATATAGTCCATCAGTCCTGGATTGAGGCAATCATAAGGTTCGAGCCCGATCGACTTCAGCTGTGACCTTATGCCGTCCATGCGGCTCGGATCGACACCGGACTCGATGATCGAAGAGACAAAGGCGGTGAAGCCCGGCGGCGACCAGCCGTCTTCCTGGAAGCGCTCGGGATGGATGAAGGACAGCCCCTTGAAAGCGTGGTCGCGCTCGACCGGGCCGTGCATGTGGACGCCGCAGCCGGTGCAGGCAT
>NZ_JAMYSY010000024.1:0-91051 GCF_040322175.1 Mesorhizobium sp. M0185
AAAATCCCCCGTGTTTGGGGGTTTCCCTTCTATCCACCCCGGGGGGGGGCCGTTTGTGTTGCGGGGGGGTGGTCTTTTTTTGTGGTTGGGTTTGTTGGTTTGCCGGGCCCCCCCCCCGGGGGGGGCCCGGAGTTCTCAGTCAGGGGAGGTAAACCTAGTTCATCGGGCCCTTGTCTCCGGGCCTGCCGGGAAGCTCTTCGGGGAACAGTTCGTATTTGGCCTGCTTGTCGGCAGCGACAAAGACCCGCTCGCGGACGATCGAATCCTCGGCCCAGTTGAACATGAAGATCGGCGTGCCCTGCGGGATGTTGGAGAAGCGTTTGTTGATGATCAGCGCGCCGGGATATTCCGTCAGGCCGACATTGTAGACGTGCTCGGTCGAGATCTTCTGGAAATCTCTCATCAGGCTGGCGCGCTCGTCATTGTCCGCGGACGAGACAAATTTGTTGACGATGTCGACGAGGTCCTTCTCGAAAGGCAACATATCGACCTCGCCGTTTTCCGGCGCACGATGGTCCCAGCTGGTTCGTGGACCGACCGGGGCCAGTTGATCGGTATTCTGGACGACGGAAGTCAGCTCCTGATCGTTGCGCCGTACCAGCCAGTCGAAGCGGCCGGAGTATTGCGAGGCATCGCGCTGGGTGCCGTTGAGTCCGTTCAGCACGATCCGCAGCCCTAGCTTTTCCATCTGGGCGACTACACCTTCGGCAAGGCTCTTGTCGGTGGTGTAGTCGTTGTTGACGAGCATCACGATCTCGACATTCTTGCCGCCGGCGGTACCTGCAGGAAAATTGACGAAGCCGTCGCCGTCCGTGTCCTTCAGGCCTGCCTTGGCGAGTTCCGCCTTGGCGCCTTCGAGATCGAAGGGGTAGTAGACCGTCGACTTCCGGTCGTAGAAGCTCGTGCCCGAGGATAAGCCGCCCGGATAGATGGCAGTGAACGGACCCTTGACCAGCGAGTCGCCGAGCGCCTTGCGGTTGAGCGCCATGGTGACGCCTTTGCGGAAGTCCTCGTTGCGGTTCAGCTCGCGTATCGCCTGTCCGCGCTCGTCGGGGTTGCCCCAGCCATTGGCTGAGAAATTCATGCGCAGATTATAGCCGATCAGCCGCGCGCCGAACGCAAGCCGTGCCGGTGCGTCCTTTTGCGCCGCGCGCTTCAGCGAGGCGACGAAGTTCTCCGGCTGCTCCAGATTGGAGAAGTCGCCGGCTCCCGCGACGGCCTGAACGTCGCGGTCGGCCCAGGTCGACAATTTGTAGTGCAGTTCATTGAGATACGGCAGTTGGTTGCCCTTCTCGTCGACCTTCCAATAGTACGGATTGCGACGCATGACGATGATGTCGTCGGGGCGGTATGCCACCGGCACCCAGGCGCCCATCACCGGCATGTTCATATATTCCGGCGGGAACGCGTTCTTGAACTGCTCGTAGGTGTTCTTCGAATATTTCGGATGCTGCGGCTTGAGGATATGCGACGGGCCCGGACAGAAGGTGCCGTAAGCCATGGCGTAAAGGTATTGTTTCGGAAAGGCGTCCTTGAACGTCCACTCGACGGTGTAGTCGTCGATTTTCTTCAACGTCGTGCCGACGCCGAAGGTCTCCTGCGTCGCGCCGTTCAGCGGCGACACATTAGGGTCGATCACCTCGTCGTCCCAGTAGAACATCACATCGTCGGCGTTGAACGGAACGCCGTCCGACCATTTCGCGCCCTCGACCAGATGCATCGTCAGCGTGTGGCCGTCCTTGGACCAGTCCCAGCTCCTGGCGAGGTTAGGCAGCGGCTCCGTGTCCTTGGCCTCGACCTGGAACAGCGGCGCGGTGCGCGTCAGGCATTCGGAAAGGCCGATGTCGATACCGCCCCAGCCTTGCGTCTGGCCCGCGCCGTAGTTCCAGCCCTCCGGCCGGCCGCCGATGACATGACGCATCGTATCGCCGTAGACACCGGCGCCGTCCGGCATATTGCCGGTCTTGAAGACCAGCGGCTCCTTCGGCAGCCGGTCCTTGACCGGCGGCAGCTTGCCTGCCTTGACGTATTTGTCGGTGACCCAATCGGGTTCGTGGTATTCCGGAAGTGCCTTGAACTCCAGGATGGAGTCGCGCGCGACGTATTTGATCTTTCCCTCGGCGGGAAATTGCGCGGGCACCGGCGGCACGGTCGGCTCGGATGCATACGCATTCAGCGCCGAGGCTGAGACGCTAAGCGCCAGCCCGGCGAGAATGCCAATGTTTCGAAAATTCCTCATCGTCTCTCCTCCCTGTTGTTCAGGAGCGCGTTGACGCCGCTCCATTTCTCCTCGAACAATGTACAGACGGGTGCGGAAAATCCTCCCGAAAGCTCGCCGCGATCCGTCCTGGCGAAATTCAGACGGCCTGCTTGAGAGCCGTTTTTTCCGCACGCAATTCCTCGATCGAACGGACGTCGCGCCTTGCCGCACCGGCCCATTCGCGGGTCTTGATCCTGGATTTCGAAAGCCGTTCCTTCGCGGCCGGCACCGCATCGGCATATTGCGGCAGCCAGCGAGCCTGGGCGACGACCATTTCGTCCACCATTTGCCAAACCTCTTCCGGCGTCGAAACCGCGCCGACCAGCGGGTCGTGCAGGACCGCGAGCTTCAGCAGGTCGATATCGCCGGAGATCGCCGCATGAACCGACATGCGCTGGACGTTGATGGAGGAAATGCAAGTGGCGGCGCAGGCCTCCGGCAGCGTGATGCCAGAGGCCATGTTGATGCCGAAGCGGTCGACGAAGCCGGGCGACTCGACGATCGCGTCCTGCGGCAGGTTGGTGATGATGCCGTTGTTCTTGACGTTGAAATGGCCGCGATAAACGCGGTTCGTCTCCAGCGCCTCGAGAATGTGGCTGGCGTGCTCGTTGGAGCGCTTGGCGGGGTCGATCGGCCTCGCGGCGGACTCCAGAAATTGCGGGAATTCTGTTTCGAACCAGTTGCGTGTTTCGGTCGAATAACGAAGGTAGCCGCCGGTCTCGCCGTGGATCCAGTCGGACATGTCGATCCAGCGGGTGATTTCGTCCGGCCGCTTGCGATACCAGGGCAGGTATTCGGAAAGATGGCCGTTGCTTTCGGTCGAATAGACGCCGAAGCGCTTCAGGACATCGATGCGCAGCTTTTCCTGCTGCGAATAGACCGGATGCGCCTCGAAGGCGGCAACCAGCTCGTCCTTACCGATCTTGCGGCCGTTGAGACGCAGGTCGATGAACCAGGTCTGGTGATTGATGCCGGAGCAGACGTAGTCGAGCTCGGTGCGCGACTTGGCGCCGAGCACTTCGGCGATCTGGTCGGCGCCATGCTGGACGCCGTGGCAGAGGCCGACGGTATCGACCCTGCCATATTCGATCGCCGCCCAGGTGTTCATAGCCATCGGATTGGCGTAGTTCAGGAATTTCGCCCCAGGCTCGGCGACTTCGAGAATATCCTTGCAGAAATCGAGGATTACCGGAATGTTGCGCTGGCCATAGAGGATGCCGCCGGCGCAGATCGTGTCGCCGACGCACTGGTCGATGCCATACTTCAAGGGAATTCGGATGTCGTCCGCATAGGCTTCGAGACCGCCGACGCGAACGCAGCTGATGATGTAGCGGGCGCCCTCGAGGGCAGCACGGCGGTCTGTCGTTGCCGTAACCTTGGTCGGCAGCCTGTTGAATTCGACGACCCTGTCGAGGATCGACTTGATCATCTGGAGGTTGCGCTCGCTGAGATCGGTCAATGCGAATTCGACATCCCTGAATTCAGGAACGCACAAAATGTCGGTGAAGAGCTTCTTGGTGAACCCGACGCTTCCCGCACCGATGATAGCGATCTTGAAACTCATCAGCCTCACCTCGACCTGATCGAACGCTAGGGCAAAGGCGGCGAAAAGAGGCCTGGCCCGCCTGCCACGCTATGCAGGCTGGAATCCAGCACTTCCTCCCATCCGCTCTTTGACCGCGGTTTCTTTTGCTTTTCTCGAGGGATTATGCGCCTTATTCGGCACGCGACCAGAGAAGGATTATGCTTTTAGGGGTAATTTTGTGCTGCGGAACTTGATCGACATCGGGCCGGCGGGCAGGACGGTATCGCTGCCGCGCGGGCGCCAGCGCCTACACACCATGCCGACAAGCACCGGCTATGAAGTGCGCGAGAACGAGGTCTACGACTGGGATGGGCGCAAGCGCGGCCTGACGCCGTTTACCGTGCTCCAGCATACCATCAGCGGCACTGGCCGATTGCGCTACGAGAACCGGAACTACCGCCTGCAAAAGGGCGACACTTTGCTGGTTCTCGTGCCGCACAACCACCGTTACTGGCTGGCCAAGGGCGAACGCTGGGAGTTCTTCTGGATATCGATGAACGGCGAGGAGGCACTGCGCATCCACAAGTCGATCCTTGCCGCCGTCGGTCCGGTGCTGCGGCTGCAGCCCTCGACGATCGATCATCTGGCTGATTGCAGTGTGCGCCTGATCACGGGCGCGGTCTCGCCGGGAGCCGCCTCGGCCGTCGCCTATGAAGCAGCCATGGCGCTCTACGACGATGTCTTCGGCTCGCATGCCGTCACCGACGACAAGAGCGCCATGCAGCCGGTCATCGATCACATCAGGGCCAATCTCGACAGGCCGCTCCGCGTTGCCGATCTCGCTGAGATCAGCGGCCTGAGCCGCGCGCATTTCTCGCGCTGCTTCGCCGAGAGTGAAGGTCTTCCGCCCGCCGAATTCGTGCTGCAGCAGCGACTGCAGCGCGCGGCGAAGTTGCTGACGAAGGCCGATTTCCTGCCGGTCAAGGAAGTCGCCATCATGTGCGGCTTTGAGGATGCCAATTATTTTTCGAAGGTCTTCCGCCGCCTCTACGGCATCAACCCGACGCAGTTCCGCACCAACGGGATGTATGCCAGCCTTGGAACCGCCCGATAGCCCGATAGATTGCACCGCGCTTGGCATCGGGTGCGGGAACGCTTTTGCTTCCCCTCGGTTTAGGACAAGAGAGCCTGCTCGCCGCTCCCGCACCCCCGCTCCGGCGGAGATCAGGCCACAAATGTTAGGGGAGTGATCGATGAACAACCCCGATCCGAACAACCCGAATCCACTGCCGGACAATCCCAATCCGGAGCCGGCCCGGCCGCCTGCCCCGCCGGAGACTCCGCCGGGAGAACCTCCAGGCGTACCCCCGCCCTCGCCGGATCCAATTCCGACGCCGGACCAGGAGCCGATCGGAGTTCCTCCCGGCACGCCTTCCGAAATTCCTTCGGAACCGACCTTTCCCGGGCCGACCGCCTGAAGGGCGGTCGGGTGGAGGATGGCAAGGGTGATTTCGGCGAAGCGCTCGAAACGGGTCTTGCCATGGAACGTTTTGCGCTGGCGCTCATTCACCCTTCCATCATGGAACCGGCGGCGGGCCCTGCAACCAAGGGAGGTTAAAATGAAAGTTGGCAACTGCATGACAAAGGACGTCGAGATCGCCAGTCCGCAGCAAACCCTGCGCGATGCGGCAGAAATGATGGGTCGCCTCGACGCCGGCGCAATGCCGGTGGGCGAGAACGATCGGCTTGTCGGCATGGTAACCGATCGCGACATCGCAATCCGCGGCGTCGCCCAAGGCAAGACACCTGACGCCAAGGTACGGGAAGTGATGAGCACCGAGGTCAGGTATTGCTTCGAAGACGAAGACGCGGAGGATGTTCTGCGCAACATGGCTGACCTGAAAGTGCGCCGCTTGCCGGTGCTGAACCGCGACAAGCGCCTGGTCGGCATCGTTTCGCTGGGCGACCTCGCCACCAACAGCGAGACGGCGACAGCAGGTGAAGCGCTGAGCGGCATCTCGCAACCCGGCGGCGAGCATTCGCAAACGATACACTGACGGCGCACCACCGGCCGGCCTTTGCTACGACCGAACCGCCGGCTGGATAGACGCCGGCCTGCCGGCGAAACTGTTCAGAGCGAACTGGACTGCAACCCGACGAGGAGCAAGCCATGATTACGATGAAGGCCGTCCGTATCCACGATTTTGGTGGACCGGAGGTTCTTTCGCTGGACGCGGTTCCGTTGCCTCAGCCGCATGACGACGAGGTCACGCTCAAGGTCTACGCGGCAAGCGTCAATCCCGTCGACTACAAGGTTCGCGAGGGCTCTTCGGGCGCGGATCTGCCCGTCACGCTCGGCCGCGACGTATCCGGCGTGGTGGAACTGTGCGGCACGCGGGCCCATACGCTGAAGAAGGGCGATCCGCTATATGCCATGCTCGGCAACGACCGCGGCGGCAACGCCGAATATGTCGTCGTCAAGGCAACGGAGGCGGCGGCGAAGCCGCAACGCTTAAGCCACGCCGAAGCCGCCGCCGTGCCACTTGCGGGCCTTACCGCGTGGCAAGGCCTTTTCGATCACGGCGGCCTCAAATCCGGGCAGCGGGTCCTTATCCATGGCGGCGCCGGCGGCGTCGGTCATCTGGCGGTGCAGTTCGCAAAGGCCGCGGGCGCGTTTGTCGCGACGACCGTGTCCGCGCAGGATTTCGATTTCGTCCGCGCGCTTGGCGCCGACCAGGCGGTCGATTACAAGAACCAGCGCTTCGAGGAGCTTGTCGAGGACGTCGACCTCGTCTTCGACCTGGTAGCGGGTGAAACACAGGACCGCTCGTGGGACGTGCTCAAGCCCGGCGGGACGCTCGTCTCAACGCTTTCCGAACCGTCGGCGGAGAAGGCCCGCCTGCATCGGGCTCGCGGCGTTTCCTATTTGACCAAGCCGAACGCGGCGCAGCTTGCCGAGATCAGCCGCCTCATCGACGCCGGGAAGGTCAGGCCATTCGTGCAGACAATCTATCCTCTTGAGGAAGTCGCCAGGGCCGAGGAACAGCTCGAGAAGCAGCACACGCGCGGCAAGATTGTGCTTCAGGTAGCTGCCTGAGCACCCGCCGAACAACAGGCCGCAGGGCAGTTTGCGGAGTGCTCGGACAGGCCGTTTTCTGCTGTCCAGAAGCCCGGCGGCCGAGAGTTTGACACAGGACGGCCCGCCGGGCCTGGCCGGCTTAGGCAGGTGCCGGCTGAAGCAGCATGCGCCGGGTTTGCCGGGATGCGCAAATCAAACAAATCAAGGAGATGCAACGGATTGTGAGGCACGTCGCGACGACACCGTCGCACGGCCGCCGTCAGTTAACTGCGAAGCGAAGGGCACAGCGTTTACCGACAGGCGGGCTAGCTTCCTACCGGCCGCAAGCCGCAAAAACCGCTTCAAACTGTCGGAAACCGGCGATAGGTTCGAACCATGTCCCAACCCGCCAATCCGATCTCCATTGCCCGTCGCGATCAGATGTTTCCAGTGCTGGCTGAGGCGGACCTGGACCGCATGGGCCGTTTCGGCGAAGCCGTGTCCTATGCTGCAGGCGAACAGATCGTCAAAGCCGGCGAGCTGGCGCCCGGTTTGATCGTGGTCCTGTCCGGCAAGGTGGATATCATCCAGGGCGGCAGCTTCGGCCGGCGCGAAACCATCGTCACGCACGGTGCAGGCAATTTCGTCGGCGAGTTGGCGCAGCTTTCAGCCCGACCCTCGCTGGTGGATGTGGAGGCGGTCGAGCCGGTCGAGGCGCTCGTCATCCCCTCGCAAAGGCTGCGGGACCTGATGGTGCAGGAAGCAAACCTCGGCGAGCGCATCATGCGGGCGCTGATCCTGCGCCGTGTCGGCCTGCTCGAGAGCGGCACAGCCGGCCCGATCATTGTCGGACCGGTCGACAGCGGCGACGTTTTGAGGCTGCAAGGTTTTCTGGCTCGCAGCGGTCAGCCGCATCGCGTTCTCGATTCGGCTGCCGATCCCTGCGCCAGGACCCTGATCGAACGCTTCCATGTCGATATCCACCATTTGCCGATCGTGCTCTGTCCGAACGGCAAGCTGCTGCTCAATCCTGGAGAGAACGAGCTTGCCCGCTGCATCGGCCTGGTGAGGCCGATCGACGCCGGCAAGCTGTACGACGTGGCCATTGTCGGCGCCGGACCGGCCGGCCTCGCGGCGGCCGTCTACGCGGCTTCCGAAGGGTTGTCGACGATCGTGCTCGATTGCCGTGCCTTCGGCGGACAGGCGGGTGCCTCCTCGCGCATCGAGAACTACCTCGGTTTTCCGACCGGCATTTCGGGAATGGCGCTGATGGCGCGCGCTTACAACCAGGCGCAGAAATTCGGCGTCGAGATGGTGATACCGGACGAGGCGAAGCTGCTGGGCAGCGCAAGCGACACGTCCGGTGCCCACTACACGCTCGCCGTCGGCGGCGGGGAGACCGTGCGGGCACGGTCGGTGGTGATCGCCGGCGGAGCGCGCTATCGCCGCCTCGACATGGCAAACCTGGCGCAATTCGAGGGAACCTCCGTGCATTACTGGGCTTCGCCGATCGAAGCGCGGCTTTGCGCCGGGCAAGAGGTAGCCCTGGTCGGCGCCGGCAATTCGGCTGGTCAGGCTGCCGTCTACCTGGCGGCGCATGTGAAGAAGGTATGGCTGCTGGCGCGCGGCAGCAGCCTCGATGCGAGCATGTCGCGCTATCTGGTGGAGCGCGTCAGGGCACAGCCGAACATCGAAGTGCTGGCTGAGACGCAGATTGCGGCACTGGAAGGCGACGACGGCAATCTTGGCAAAGTGCGCTGGCGCAACCGCGACACCGAGACAGCACGTCCGATCCGCCACCTCTTCCTGTTCATCGGCGCCGATCCGAACACCGACTGGCTGGCGCAATGCGGCGTGGCGTTGGACGCGAAGGGCTTCGTTCGCACCGGGCCTGACATTGGCCAGGAACGTGGTGCGCTGGAGACGAACCGCGGCGGGGTGTTCGCCATCGGCGACGTGCGCTCCGGCTCGATCAAGCGCGTCGCCGCTGCCGTCGGCGAAGGCGCCCAGGTGGTTGCAGCGCTGCATGCATATCTCGCGCGAAACGGCAGTCTCGCCGTGGCGCCACAACTGGTCAGGAGCGTATGATGGCAGACGAATGCAGGCACGCCGGGGACATTCGCGACGTGACACCGAGCGCGCTCGGCTGCGAGGAATGCCTGAAGAGCGGTTCGCAGTGGGTGCATCTGCGGCTCTGCCGCACATGCGGCCATGTCGGCTGCTGCGACGACTCGCCCAACCGTCATGCCACCAAGCATTTTCGGGCAACCGGCCATCCTGTCATCGAAGGCTACGATCCGCCGGAAGGTTGGGGATGGTGCTACATCGACGAAATCTTCCTCGACCTCGGCGACCGCACCACGCCGCAAAACGGTCCGATACCGCGCTTCATTTGAGCTTTTTGCGAGCGGGCCGTTTCCGTGAAACGATGAACCGTTCTAAAGCATGTCGCGCAAAAGTGTGCAGCGGTTTTGCGATAACGACATGTATAAAACAAGAATCTAAAGCGCGTTGCATGAGGCCGATCGAACGCGACGCGCTTTAGTCCAAGGCTGCTTCGGCTTGAGCGGGCGCATCGCGTCCCTCTGGTGGTGCCGATGACCGCTCGCGCATATGCCTGACCGTCTGGAGGACACGATCGGCAAGAAATGCAAGCGCGCCCTGTGCCGTGCGCGTCCCGATGACGGATTCCAGCGTAACCGCCTGCGTTGAGAATTTGTGTTTGAACGACTCTGCGCCACAGAGGAAATCGACCATGCTCAAACCGTGATCGATCGACCACTGCACGTAATCCATCAACAGGATCACACCCGGCGACGCCCGGCCGAAATCCGGATCGAACGTCGTCACGAAGGCCATCATCACGTCGTGCTGGACGAAATTGATCGACACCGCGACCATCACGCCATTGCATTCGAGGACGAAGATATGCAGCACGCCGGCGCGCGCCAACGCATCGACGAGCGCGGCGAGTACCGGCACGCCCTCTTCGAACAGGTCTGACTCACGCATGCGCTCGGTCAGCCATTTCCGCTTCAAGGCCGCGAGGCGCTCCAGTACCGGTTGCAGCGGCTCGTCGGGGGCAAGCAGGCGAAATCTCACCTCTCCGGTTTCTTCCAGCGCTTTGATGCCGCGCCGATAGTTCTGGCGCGTCTTTTTCGACTGGCCCGCGAACCATGCCGCTCCGCTTTCCCATTGTCCGGCAACGCGATAGCTGACTTCCGTTCGGTGAAACGGACGAAGCCTGATGCCGCCGGAAGCTCCCGGCGTGAAAATTTTGCGGGCCGCCGCATCCGGTGAGAGACGATTGATCAAGGCAAGGTCGAAGCCGCCGGCGTCGCACAGTTGGGCCCATAGCTCCTGCAGCGCCGATATCGAGCATTCCGGAGCAACGAGAATATCCCCATAGTCGGTATAGCTGCCGGCCGCCCATTCGAGAAACCGCAGCCCCCTGCGCCTGCCGATCGCCAGCGGAACGACAGCAACGAGTCTCTCGCCCTTCCAGACCAGGCCGATCCGCAACGCGCGCTGGTCACGGCGTTGTACGGTACTCCACCATGCCGAAATCCAGGCATGGCTTTGAAAGATCAGCCCGTCGGTACGATGCCAAAGCTCCATCCAAGCGGCTTCGACCGCAACCAGGCGATCCGCCGAACGGACGATTTCCAGGCGCTCCGCGCCTAGGACGTCGATGGAAACAGCGGTGTTCATGAAGGAGAACTGTCCTGTGGCTGCGCGACCACATTGGGCCGTCTGTGAAACAGTCGCATGACATGCCTTGCCATCTTCTTGAGCGGCAGGATGTAGAGCCCAAAGAGCGACTGGTAATCGCGCACATCGCGATCGACCAGGCCAAATTTCAGGTCTTCATCCGGCTCCGGGACAAATTGCGTTCCGAACAGACGATCCCAGAACGAAAAAAGCAGGCCGAAATTCTTGTCATAATGACGAGGGTCGATGCTGTGATGCACCTGGTGCCAGTGCGGACACAGGATGATGTTGTTCAACGGGCCGAACGATATCTTGAGATGCGTATGGCGAACAAAGTCCATCATCAGGATGTTGCGGATGACGTAGACGTTGATGCCGAAGATAGCGACCTCTACCGGATCGAGTGCGATCAGGCTCCAGATCCCGAAGCAGATGCCCGGGATGACGCCATCCCACATACGGTTCATCAGATCGTCCAGCGGATGAACCCGGTCCTTGGTGATCCCCACCATCACCTCGGCCGAATGATGTACCTTGTGCAATTCCCACAGGAACGGGAAACGGTGCTGGGCGACGTGGTAGAGGTAGTATGAAATATCATAGGCGACCAGCATGGTTGCGGTGAAGATGACGATCGTCACCGGTCCCGCCGGGCCGCCGAGAAGCGGCGCGTGGATGTTAAGGAGCCAGCCAATTGCCTCGCGTGTGCCATAGCCCACCGCGACGACGAAGGTGACGCCGGCAGGAATAAGCAGGAAAGGCATCATCGCCCGTTTCGTGATCCAGAACAGGGCGTCGGCTCGCGCCGACGGGTGCAGGATGACTTCCTGTGGGAAGGCGAAGTCGAAAAAGTCCCTGAGGGACTTATGTTCGGCAGTTCGCCAGTAGGCGATCACCGCGCTGCCCAGTGCGGTGAGGAGAAGCAGGCCGAGCGTGGTCAGATTGACGTTCGAAAGCTTTTCCACAATCGCTCTGGCAAATTCGGAAAACATTAATGCAGCGGCTCCTGGTCGTAAGAAGGCAGTCTGGGGTCGTAAGAAGGCGATCTGGCGAATAGCAAAGCACAAAATTCCCGCCAAACTCGCTACGCCGCCTGCAACCAGTGGCTGTTGCGGGCGCAGCGGGCAAAGCAGGCTGGATGGTGCGAGACTAGCAGATCAACGGTAACGAAACCGCTAAATGTCCAAACGTAATTAATGTCGAATACGGCTGGAACTCGCCCGGCAACTCTACGTTGGCACCGGTTTTTGCTGTTGCGGCGGGTGAATTGGGGCAAGATGGATATCGATCCCGGCTTCGCCCACTTCACCGTGCCAGGCGAGGCGTTCGGCTTGCTGCCTGCTGCCAAAACGCAGTGAAACCCAACCGCCTTGGCCCGGCATGTCACCGCCGGCGCCGATATCGAGAGCAGCATCAGGAAAGCGGATGGCCAACAGTACCTCGTCGCCGCGCAATACCGTGACCGTATCTTCGTGCCGGTCGGCATGGAGGCCGGCGGCCAGTTGGAAGACGATCTCGGACTGGCGCCTGCCGCCGAGCAGTTGGTCGGTGATGAGGATGCCATCGGCCTGGCGCGCCAAAGTGCGCTGATGCACGACGCCGAAGCGGCTTCTATAGCCGTCATGCCGGGCGCTCAGCCTCCAGTGCGGTCCCGGCTCGCTCTCCACCAGCGCTGCGACTGCCTTGTGCGACCAGTTGAAATTTCCAGCGATGGTGCTTTGGCTCTCGCCCTCGATGTTGAGCGTGTTGTGTGCCGGTGTGGAGCGGAACCAGTCGCGCCATGCGCCTCCCGAACCGTAGAGCCAGGTGCCGGGATCGACCAGCACCGGCTCACCGTCGATGCACAGGGTGAGCGACAGCGCGTCGGCATGGCCGTGCGCCGCTATCGAGAGATAGCCGAGCGGTCCATGGTCGAACGTCAGTTCGACATTGCGGCCATTCATTGCTCCGCGCCAGACGGAGAGCCCGCCTTGCGTGAATGTCTGCAAGCCATGCACCGCGGGCGCCGGGCCTGACGGTGCACCAAAGAAAAGCGAACGAAAATCGTCAGGCTCCGGCGCGTTGCCCGGCGTCCCCAGTAAGCCGTGGATGGCGGCCGCGACGGATCGGATATAGTTCGGCTCGTCGCCCAGCTTCAGCACATGGCCCTCATCGTCGTCGCCGAAGCGGGCGGCTTTCTGTGGCAGCCAGCCGACGAAATTGGCGAAGGCGCCCAGACGCGCTTCGACGGCCGAGGGAAACGGCGTTCCCGCCTGGCGCGCCGCGGTGGCGCACAGCAAGATGAGTTCGGCGCTGAAGGCTGCATAGGTCGGCGTTTGCTCGGCACCGGCGCCGTCGGCAAGAATCTGCTTGTGCGTCTCATTTAAGAGGGCGCTGCGGGCAATTTCGGATTCGGCCCCGAGCGCCAGGCCAACCAGATATTCGCCAGCCAACTCTGCGACGAGATGGTTGTTGGCGGAGGAATATCGCGACGGAAACCGCGGCAGCCAATAGGCGCTTGCCGCGAGTATCTCACCAGCTTTCCGCAGCGTCGCCGGGTCAAGCCGGTCACCGATAAGGTCCAGGGTGACGATCACGCTGATGGCTCGCAGCGCTACTTCGATGCCGGAAGCCCAGCCAATGCCTCGGAACGGCGGATTGGCGGAATGCCAACTGCCGATTGCCGCCTCAATGGCACTCCGGGATCGATTGTCCTCGCTGAGGAGCAGGTGTGCAGCCAGTACTGGCAATTGCTGCAGCCGGTTGACCTCCCAGACACATTTTATATCGCCAAGGTCGCCGCCATCGCGAAAATCGATATCGAAAGTATGAGCCTCGGCGCCAGGCCAAAGCCTGCCGGTTACCGGATCAAGACGCCAAAGCTCAGCAGGAAACAAAAGATCGGGCTCACGCTTTGGCCATGTCCGCCCGAGTGCCGAAAACCGGCCATGAAGTGCCTCTTGCGCGGCCGCCGCTATGGCCTGCCGTTGAGCGTCGGTCGCTGCCAGCGCAGCATGGCGAAATCCGGGCAGCACTGGGTGCAACTGCGGCGATGGATAGCGCTCCCACCCATCATCGCGGCGGCGCGACGCGATCCTTCGACGTTGCTCGCCCAGCCGGTGCAACACCTCGGCCGGTCCCATGCTGCGCAATCGGTTGATGTACCAGCCGATTCTCATGCACGCCCCGTCAACGTTTCGGTCCTTGTATACCATGCCGTCGAAAAGCTGCGGGCCGGCAATCTTCTTTCCCGTTCGTTGCGGTTAATATCTCCCGCGAGCATGCGGAGGGAGCGATGCGAAAAGCGGTGTATGTTGTTGCCTGGGTGCTCGCCTTGCTTGTGGCGGCCGAGGCAGAGCCCATCCCTCTCAAGCGCGGCGTTGGCGTGCATCAGTGGCTCAACTGGTCGCCGGTGGCGAAAGACGGAACCTACGTTTGGCCGCCCTATCGCAGCGAAAAGGAGTGGCTTGCGGAAAGCAGGCCGCTCACCGACTGGCCGGCCGGGGAGGTGTTTGCCCACATCCGATCGATGGGCTTCGACTTCGTCCGGCTGAGCGTCGATCCCGGCCCGCTGCTTGCCAGCGGGGACGCCAAGCGGCAGCAGGCGCTGGACATACTTGCCGCCGCCGTCGAGCGGATCACGTCGACCGGCCTCAAGGTGGTTTTCGACCTGCATGGCGTCACTCAGGTTCCCGACTACAGCATGGAGATGATCTATGGCGGCGCCGACAGCGAGGGCGTTGCCCGCTATCGTCAAATGGTTGTGGCGGTCGCCGTCATGCTGGTCAAGATAGGCACCGACAAAGTCGCCCTCGAACCTTACAACGAGCCCGCATACTACCCTTGCGATGCGAGCGGCAGCGATCACTGGCAGCGGATCATGGCAGGGACCGTCCACGACATTCGAGCGGTCAGCAGCGAACTTACCATCGTTGCAACCGGCGCCTGCGGCGGCAGCATTGCCGGATTGGTCAACCTCAGCCCCAGCTTTGATGACCCAAACCTCTATTACAGCTTCCATATGTATGAGCCGCACAGCTTCACCCACCAGCGGCCCGATGACACGATCAGCTTTGCTTCGGGACTTCCCTGGCCGGCCGACAGCAGTACACCCGAAGTGGTGACCGAAACCCTTAGAGCGCGGATGGAAGCTGCCGGCTTGAGCAGGGTCGAGCAGGTCATGAACATGGCCACCGCGCGCCAAGCAATCGCGAACTATTTCGAGCAGAACTCGGGCCAGAGCCAACTGGAGGCGAGCTTTCGCCAGGCTGTCGACTGGGCTGAAGGCCATGGCATTCCCAGCCGGCGGCTCTTCATGGGCGAATTCGGCGCTATCCTCATGTCCGCGGACGGCCGCATGGGCGCCTTTGAGGCCGACCGTTCGCGCTATCTCAAGGCAGTGCGCCGAGAGGCCGAACGCTTCGCGATCCCATGGTCTGTCTGGGAGTTCTCCAATCCCTATGGGATGAGCCTCATCCCGCCCGATGGTCCCCCGGTTCCCGACCCGGAGATGCTGCAGGCATTGGGCCTGCCATAGGTGCCGTCACTCGCCCTCACCAGCGAACAACCGGTGGCAACCCCTGACCGCCAGGCTCGATCGAGGAACGGCCCGTGGCAGCTTTCTCCCGGTTGGGTTGTATTGGCACGAAGTGTTTAACACATTTGTTGTACTGAAGTGAGGAATGCGCGCGCCTAGGGGGAACAATGTGTGGAATTGCCGGATGGATCGGTCGAAGGGCTAAAAATCCACAAGAGCGGGCCGCCAGAATGTCAAACGCATTGCGGCATCGCGGTCCCGATGCCGAAGGCACCGAGATATTGGACCTGAATACCGGCGAACAGCAATTGGCATTGGTCCATCGCCGCCTGGCGATCATTGACTTGGCGCCTGAGTCAAATCAGCCGATGCAGATTGAGGACGGCCGTCTCAAAATAATTTTCAACGGAGAGATATATAACTACATCGAGTTGCGCCAGGAACTGATCGGCCTTGGCCATCATTTTCGAACGCGCTCCGACACCGAGGTGCTGCTCCGAGCCTACGATCAGTGGCACTTGTCCATGTTCGACCGGCTGAGCGGCATGTTCGCCTTTGCACTCTGGGATGCTCAGAGGCAGGAATTGATCCTCGGCCGGGATTCCTTCGGGGAAAAGCCGCTTTATCTCATGCAAAGCGAAAGATTGCTGCTGTTTGCCTCGGAGATCAACGCATTGTTGTCGGCGCAGCAAGATGCGCAGCAACTCGATCTGGATGCGGTGGACGAGTATCTGAACTGGCGTTATGTGCCGGGACCACGCACGCTTTTTAAACAGATCCGCAAGCTCAATCCCGGAAGCTATGCTGTCTGGTCGCAAGGGGTGGTCAAGGAAACGCGCTACTATACGCCTCCGGATCAGGCGGCCCTGACCGAGCGGATCGACGGAAAAACCGCCAAGAAGCGATTTCTGGAACTGCTCGACCATTCCGTCGAGATCAGGATGCGCAGCGATGCACCTTTTGGGGCCTTTCTCTCCGGAGGACTCGACTCCTCGGCTATCGTCGCCCTGATGGCCAGGCATAGCGCCACGCCCATTCGCACGTTTTCCGTCGGGTTCGACGACGCAGCCTATAGCGAACTTGGATTCGCCCGGCGCGTTGCCGATCATTTCAAGACCGATCATTGCGAACTTGTCATCCAGCCAGGCGATCTGATGGATCACCTGCCCGCGATGGTTCGCCAACGCGGGGGACCTGTTTCGCAAAGCAGCGATATTCCAATTTACCTGATGTCGGAGCGCGCCTCGCAGGACGTCAAGATGGTGCTCACCGGAGAAGGAGCCGACGAGATTCTCGGCGGCTATCCCAAGCATCGCGCGGAATCACTGGCCGGGATCTACCAGTCGCTTGTTCCAGCCTCGCTGCACGATAACGTCCTTTCCCCTTTGGTACGCGCCATGCCGGGCGCGTCGGCCAAGGTCGATACGTTTGCCCGCACCGCGGGCGAAAGGGACTTTGCCGCCCGGATGGTCTCCTGGTTTGGAGCCGTTTCGGCGCAGCAGCGCGCTTGCCTGATCGGCGCGTCCGCAAATCGCCGTTATGAGCGCAACGACTTTCCGTTCTCGTCAAGCGCTGCGGCTTCCCATCTTCGCCGCGTGCTGTTTTTCGATCAGACATCGTGGCTGCCTGACAATCTCCTGGAACGAGGCGACCACATGATGATGGCCGGTTCAATCGAAGGAAGAATGCCGTTCCTCGATCGAGACCTGGTTTCATTCGTCAGCAAATTGCCCGATCGCCACAGGCTGGGTTGGTTGCACAGCAAGCAGATCCTGCGCGACAGCATGGCCAATATCCTCCCGGAGGAAATTCTCCGCCGCCGCAAGGTCGGGTTCAAGGTACCGGTCGCCGAATGGTTTCGCGGATCGATGAGGAACTACGTGCATGACCATCTTTGCTCGCCTCACTCCGTCATCCGCAGCTATTTGAGCCCGAAACAGCTTGATAAAATCGTCTCCGAACACACCACGCGCGCCGCCGACCACGAAAAGCTGATATGGGCGCTGTTGAATTTGGAGATATTCCACCGCGAATTCAGGCTCGACGCGCCGCCGCGATCGTCGGCCTCAGCGCTTGACCGGTTGACGGCTTGACGCGGCCGACCGCCAGACATCGCAGATTGCGCCGACAAACGGGGCGAGCTCAAGCCGTTCCCGATGCACGGCCATGGCACCGGCACCAAGCTTTGCCCGCAGTGCCGGGTTCTCCACGAGGCGGCTCAGCGCCTCGGTCAACGCTGTAACATCGCCTGGCGGCACCAGCAGCCCGGATTGCCCGTCGGTGATTATGTCTTCGACGGCGCCAACCGGGGTCGCCACCACCGCCAAACCGGCTGCCATGCCTTCGATCACCGACATCGGCAGATTTTCGGCGAAGGATGGAAGAACCAGAATATCGGCCGAAGAAATCAGCGATGCGACATCGTCCGGTCCCACCCAACCCGGAAAGGCGATCCGGTCTGCAATCCCCAGCGCGGCCGATTTTGCCCGTGCCGCCTCGACTTCGCCATCGCCGGCAATCGTGGCGCGCCAATTCTTGACAGGGCTCATGCGGTGCAGTGCCTCGAGCAATTGCGGTACGCCCTTGCGGTCGCCGATGCGGCCCAGGAACAGGATATGCACATGGTCGCCGCCGCCGACATGCGCCAGCGACGGGACTTCGGTCGCATTGGGCACGATCACGATATTGCCGGCTGCGCCCGGCGCCCGGCTGGCGACGAAATCGCGCCAAAGCCTGCCCAAAACGATCACCCGATCGGCATGCTCGAACAGAGCTTTGATATGGCGGCTTATGAAACCGCGGTCGGCTTTCCAGAATGTCTGATACTGCGCCCCGTGCAAATGCAGGACATAGGGTATCGACAGCAGCCGTGCGCAGGCGGCGATCACCATCTTGCGGTAGGTGCTGCCGGAAACTGAGATGTTGATATGAATGACATCGGCGCGTCCAGCCAGACGCGCTTTAAGCATCCGTAAGCAAAAACCGAGCATATAGAAGATCGAAAGTCCGACATGCCCCGGGCCACGACTGGCAAGGAAGCACACATCGATGTCGGCGATTTCTTGCCGTTCGAACTCCTGCTTCAGCGCCCCCATGATGCGGTCGATGCCGCCCTGCCCCGAAACGCCCGAGGGCGTCGCGACCAGGACATGTATTTTTCGATCGGATATGAGGCGCTGCAACATGATGGTACTCTAAATAACACAGACCAGGTAACTGCAAAGCAAACGTTCCCGATAAGGTTTACGGCAAATCTTTTAGTTCAAACTGAATCTGTTCACCCTTCGGCGCCATCGGGCTGGATTTTCCGCCAGTCGGCGGCTAGTCGAAGGTGAGTTTTCCAGGGACACGCCCTTGCTGCTCCGTTCCACGCTCATTTATGCTCCGGCGATCCTGCTGACGCGAATTTCGGCGCTGCTCCTGCTGGTCGTCGTGACGCGTTTGATCGACCAGACCGAGTATGGCCTGCTCACCCTGGTGGTGACCGTCGGCGAAATGACCGAC
Source organism: Mesorhizobium sp. M0185 (assembly GCF_040322175.1). NCBI lineage: Bacteria > Pseudomonadati > Pseudomonadota > Alphaproteobacteria > Hyphomicrobiales > Phyllobacteriaceae > Mesorhizobium > Mesorhizobium sp. M0185. The sequence goes on from NZ_JAMYSY010000024.1 coordinate 18,575, forward strand.
ATTGCCGTCACCAACTGGCTGCGCATCGCCTTGCTCAGGCTTGGCGGCAAGGGCGAAGTCAGCCGCGGCAGCCTGATGCTGGCCGGGCAGGTGTTGCTTGCCACCACGGCACTGGCGCTGGTCATATCGATAGGCGCGTCGGCGGTGATCGTGCCTGAACGCTGGGTCGAGTTCGCGATCGCAGTCTGCGGCTATCTGGTCGCCGGGTCCATCAGCCGCTTCGCGTTGACGGTGCTGCAGATGCAGCAGCGCCATTCGGTCTATTCGATGCTCGAAGCCCTGCGTGCCCTGCTGCAACTCGCACTGCCGATCGGCGCCATCCTTATCTTCCAGGATAGCTTTCTGACGGTATCGCTCGGCTCGAGTTTCGGCGCCTTGATTGCCGGCATCGTGGCGGGCATCATGGCATCGCGACGGCTCGTTGCCGGTCCGCCGCGCTTCACCCACAGGGACTTCTTTGCGCTCGGTGTGCCGCTGATCATCATGGCGCTGGTTGGCTTCGGGCTCAACAGCGCGGAGCGTCTTTTCCTCAAGTTCTATTACGATGCCAGCGCCGTGGCGATCTTCGCGGCAGCCTATGCGCTGGCCCGCCAGCCGATCGATATGGTCGCCAACGCCATCAACATGGGCGCCTTTCCCGAGGTGGTTAGCCGGTTCGACGAGGATGGGCCCGCGGCATCGGGTCGGTTGCTGTCGCAGTTAATGGCCTTGATGATGCGGCTTTGCCTGCCGATTGCAGCGATGCTGGTCGCGCTCAGCAGCGATATCACCGAGCTCATGCTGCCCTCGCAATATCACGGCCGCTTCGGCCTGCTGTTTCCGATCATTGCCTTCAGCGTGCTGTGCGCCAACCTCACCAGCTTCGTCTATGGCGTCGTGGTGCACGCGCACAAGCGGCCGTGGCTGCTGATCATCGCCAATCTCTTCGGCTCTGTGGCAACAATCGCATTGTCTCTGCTGTTGATCCCTCCGATGGCAGAGATCGGCGCTGCTTTGGCGCTGGCGGGGGGCTCGGTGGTGGGCTCCATAACCTGCATTATCATCAGCGAGCGGCTCACGCCGGTGCCGGTGCCGTGGCGCGACATCGGTGTTTCGGTAGTCATCTCGCTCAGCACAGGGGTGGCCGCCAAACTTGCCAGCATGGTTGCCGGCGACGTGCCGGCGATCTTCTCGCTTGTCGCCGGCGGCACTGCCGGTGCTGCGGTTTTCTTCGGGCTGACCTCGTTGTTCCACCCTGTGGCAGCGACGCAATTCGTCGCGCAGCTGCGGGCGCGGCTGCGGATCGCGTAAAGCGAAGTCCAGGGTCAACGCCTGTTTTGTGGGGGAACGCGAAACTATAAACCGGCGCTTCGGCGCCAGCGACGCTCCCAGAACTCCCGGCACAGCAGTCCCGCATAGGCAGTGTTGGTGTCGTAGTAGCGGCGCCACAAGCGTCGCGGCTCCTGGACGACGCGGAACAGCCACTCCAGGCCGGCCGCCTGTATCAGCTTCGGCGCGCGGGCAACCTTGCCCCCATAGACGTCGAAACTGCCGCCCACGCCCATCACGAAGCTTGAGGCGAGTTCATCGCGGTAGCGTTTGAGAAAGCGTTCCTTGCGCGGTGTCGGCATGGCCACCAGCAGGCAGTCGGCGCCCGAGGCGTTGATCGCCGCGACGATCCCAGCCTCGTCCTCCGGCTTGAAATAACCGTTGCGCATCCCCGCTATGACCAGGCTCGGATGGTCCTTGGCAAGTCTCGCTACAACCGCGTCGAGAACGTGCTGTTCGGCCCCCAGCAGATACGGCCTGAATCCACGCTTCGCGCAGAGGCTCAGCAGATTGATCATGATGTCGACGCCCGCCACCCGCTCGGGCAGCGCGACGCCGCACAGACGTGCACCCCAAAGCACGCCGATGCCGTCGACATTGACCACGTCCGCCCCGGCCACGTCCTCGCGCAGCTCGGCATTCTGGCGCATGGTAACCAGCTTGGCGACGTTCACGACCACATGATGCAGCGGCCGCCCCAGGGTCATCGCCTCGTCGGCGATGGCCAGTGTCTCGGCCATGGTCAGCGCATGGATCGGTGCGCCAAGGAACTCCCGGCGCCGTGATGCCAACAGGGAATGCTGCGCCCATGCCGGGGCGTGCGCGTTCATGCGGCCTGCTCCCTTGCAAGCGTCACTTGTGCGACCTCTGGTTTCTTGCCTTCGATGCGGGCGTCGGGCTTGCGTGCCTTGCGCCACGTCCACAGACCCCTCGTATCGACGAGCTTCTTGTCCTTGAGCGCTTCGGGATCGACCAGATTGAACTGCCGATGGTCGACCAGGAGGACGACGATATCGGACTTGTCGATGGCCGAAAGTGCGTCGGTGAACACGATGCCCCTGCCTTCGAGCTCATGCGGCAGCGCATTTGTGTTGGGTTCAGCCGCAATGATCTTCACATTGGGGATATCGGACAGAAGTTTCACCACCTCGACGGCCGGGCTCTCGCGCAAATCGTCGATGTTGGCTTTGAAGCTGAGGCCAAGACAGGCGATCGTCTGTTTGCGTGAGGGGTCGAGCAAGGCCTCGATATCCCTGACCACCGACATGGGCCGTTCGGAATTGATCCGGCGTGCCGAAGCCATCAGCCGCGTGCTGTTGGGTGCGGCGTCGATGATAAAATATGGATCGACCGCAATGCAGTGACCGCCGACGCCCGGGCTCGGCTGGAGGATGTTCACGCGAGGGTGTCGATTGGCGAGATCGATCACTTCCCATACATTGAGCGACAGATCCTGACACACGGCGGCAAGCTCGTTGGCAAAGGCGATGTTGACGTCGCGGAACGCGTTCTCCGTCAGTTTCACCAGCTCAGCACTTTCGGCCGTTGTCATGAACAGGTCGCCGGTGACGAAGGTCGAATAGAGTGCCGCGGTCCGCTCCGACGATTTGCGGGACAATCCGCCGATCGAGCGATCGTTGTTGATCAGCTCGGTCAGCACCTTTCCCGGCAGCACACGCTCGGGCGAATAGGCGACCAGCACATCGGCGTCTTCGCCATGCTGGACAGGAAATTTGAGATCAGGCCGCAACTCGGCAAGCAGCCCGGTCATGATACGCGTGGTTCCAACCGGCGATGTCGATTCCAATACCACAAGGTCTCCCCGCTTCAGCACGGGGGCGATGCTTCGTGCCGCCGCGAGCACGTAGGTCACGTCCGGCTTATGATCGTGGGTCATCGGGGTCGGCACGGCGATGATATAGGCGTCCGCCGGCTGCGGCGTGCTGTAGGCCATGAGCTTGCCGTTCGCCACGACCTTCTGGATCAGACCGTCAAGGTCCGGCTCGACGATGTGGATTTCGCCGCGATTGACCTTCTCGACCACCGCTCCGTTGACATCGACGCCAATGACGTTGAGCCCGCGGCTGGCGAAAATGGCGCAGGTCGGCAGGCCGATATATCCCATGCCGATTACGGAAACGGTTTTGATTTCAGCCATGATGCAGCAGTTCCTCAACAATCCGGTTACTGGCCCGGCCATCGCCATATGGGTTGTGTCGTTCCGCCATGCCGCGATAGGCAGCCTGATCGTCGAGCAGGCGATTGGCGTTGAACAGGATTTTCTCGACATCGGTGCCGACAAGGCGGGCGGTGCCGGCCACGATCCCCTCGGGTCGCTCGGTATTTTCGCGCATCACCAGTACCGGCTTGCCGAGCGAAGGCGCTTCTTCCTGCACGCCGCCGCTATCGGTAAGCACCAGATAGCTCTGCTTCTGCAGGTACAGGAACGGCAGATAGTCCTGCGGCTCGACCAGATGGATGTTCGGCACGCCTTCCAGCTCTGCGTTGACCACCGAGCGCACATTGGGGTTTGGATGGACAGGGTAGACGATCTGCACGTCTCCGCGCGCCGCCAATCCCTTCAACGCCGTACAGATGCGCTGGATGCCGCCGTCGAAATTCTCGCGGCGATGTCCGGTGACGAGGATCATCTTCTTGGAAGGGTCGAGGAAGGGGAAGCTGGCAGCGAGCTTCGCGTTCATCAGCCTGTCGGCATCGATCGCGCTTGAAAAATGCAACAGCGTGTCGATCACCGTGTTGCCGGTCACGAAGATGGTGCTTTCGGCCTTTCCTTCGGCGATGAGATTGTCGCGCGCTTGAACGGTCGGCGCAAAATGCCAGGTGGCGATGTCGCCGGCAATCTTGCGGTTCAGTTCTTCAGGAAACGGCGAGTTGATGTTGTGGCTGCGCAATCCTGCTTCGACATGAGCGACGGGGATACGCTTGTAGAAGGCAGCCAGAGCTGCGGCCATTGCCGTGGTGGTGTCGCCCTGTACCATGACGATATCGGGCTTCGCCTTGTCCAGCACCTCGGCCATGCCCAGGAGCACGCGCGAGGTCACATCGAACAGCGACTGGCCGGGTTGCATGATGTTGAGATCGTGGTGCACAGGCAAGCCGGTCAGCTCGACAACCTGGTCGACCATTTCACGATGCTGGGCGGTTATGCATATTTCGGTGATGAAGCCTGGATGAGCGAGGGCGGCACGCGCCACTGGAAAGCATTTGAGTGCCTCCGGCCTAGTGCCGAACACGATCAACAGTTTCTGCCTGGATGGCAGTTTTGGACGTGAAAGGACGTTCATCGCTGATCCTGGTCGCCTGCAGCCTTCGGGACATGCCGACTATTGCCCGCAAGAGTCATAATAGCGCCGGAAAGCGCCTTCGTGATCTCAATTCTTAATATATGATTAACAACCAAGGCCGCGTTCTCCCGGTTTAACTCTTGTGAAAGGTTGGGCTGACAAGTAGTCTATGGCAGTAGTCTTGAAAAAGAATATATTGGATTGACTAATATTTTAATCATCGGCCACGCCGACACATCCCGGCGCTGGGAAAATGAGCTTCTGGCGCGGTTGAGTGCGGCTGGACATGCGGTTTCGAGTTGCCGCGCGCCGACGCCTGAACCCAATGCGCGCACGATGGATAATGTGCTGGCGCTCGAGGGCCGGCGCTTCGGCCCCTCACTGGCAAGCCGTTCCCGGCCGTTGCCGTCCGGCGACACCGGCCCAGTCGATCTTATAGTCGATCTCACGGCTACCGCCGCACGACGCGGCACGCCTGTCCTGACGCTCGAATTTTGCGGCCAAAGCAGCTTTGCCGCAGGCATGACCGAGATGCTGGCGAGCGGGCGGCTGCCCGAACTCACCGCGCGCCTCGACGGCGTTGCCGTCGCCAGGGCGCGGCCGATGATCAGCGACCGGTTGTGGCTGTCCCGAACCAGCAACGACCTGCTCGCCGGCGCCATCTCCCTGATTGCCCAATGTGTCGCCCGCTTTTCCGCGGGCAAACTTGCGCCGATTGCCGAGAGCCCGGCGCCGCCCCTGCAGAAAGGCGGATTTATCGGGCACTATCTGCCCTTTTTCGGCAGGGGGTTAGTCGACCGCGCCGTGCAAAAACTGCGACGTGGTCGGCGCCCCTTCTATTGGCAGGTTGCTTATCGGCTGATCGACGGTCCAGGCGTCGCCGAAACCGGACAGCTGGATGGTAAGCCCTTCACCGTGCTTGCCGATGACGGGCAGCGCTTCTACGCCGATCCGTTCGTTCTCGAGCGCGACGGCTGTCATTTTCTGTTTGTCGAGGAGTTTCCCTACTCCACCGGCCGCGGGGTGATTTCTGTCGCTGAACTTGGCACCGATGGCACTTTCGGCGTGCCGAAAGTGGTGCTGGAGGAAGCGCATCACCTGTCATATCCGCAGGTGTTCGCTCACTCCGGCGAGATTTTCATGATCCCTGAAAGCGCTACGGCGCGAGAACTGGTGCTCTACCGTGCCGTGCAGTTTCCGGATCGCTGGGTACGCGACACCGTGCTGATGACGGACAGGGACTTCAACGACGCCACGCTGCTCGAATCCGACGGCCGCTTCTGGCTGTTGGGGACTGAGCGGTTCGGTCACGGTAGCGCGTCCGACACGATGGCGGTCTACTCCGCCCCTGCGCTGCGTGGGCCTTGGGTCGCGCATGCGCTCAATCCCATCGCCGTCGATCACTCGGCCACTCGGCCGGGCGGCGCTTTCATCCGCCAGGGCGACGCTTTGCTGCTGCCCGTGCAAAACGGGTCTAGAGCCTATGGCGGCGGCCTGGGGTTGATGCGGTTGGATCGCCTTGACGACTTCGATGTCCTGTTTGCGCCGCCCCACCCGATCGGCCCAGGACCGGCATGGGCGCGGGCGGGCATCCACACGCTCAATCGCGCAGGCAATGTCGAGGTTGTGGATAGCGCCGGCTGATGCGTCTGGAGCCTGCGCTTATCCAAGCCGATCCAGTTTCGGCTCGGATGCGACAGCGGTCGAAGACGTGCTCTTCGGCTGGTCTCTATACGGCACGTTTCTATAAGCAAGCAGCAACACCACGATAGTCGTAATATCCGGCGCTTTTGACGAGAGCGCGTTGTTTGACAGCGCAGCAAGCAGGAATGTCATGGTGCCGATCCATGCCGGCAGCGGCGCCGCGCGCAGCAGCCGAAAAATGAACCAGAATACCAGCACTATGAAGAGCACGGCTATCGGCAAGCCGAAGAGCATGGTGATGACCACCGGAGCGCTCTCGATATAGGGCAGATGCAGCTTCTCTTTGACGATCGCCAGGAGGTCGTCGACGTTCATGCCAAACAGGATGTCTTTCCAGCTAACAAGTCCGAATATCTGGTAGATCGTCACCCGCGCCATGAAATTCTCGTCAAAGATCGTGTTGCCGAATCGATTCAGCAGCCCGCCCGAGAATAGTATGGCCACCAGCACTGCGCCGCTCACCAGGGCGAACAGCAGCACCACGGACTTGGCCTGCCGCTGGTGCTTGAGAGTCAGGCGCGGCCAAGGCACGAACAGCAGCAGAATGAGGGTTTCTCCCGCAGCGAGCATCAGGGCGGCGCGGGCGCCTGACGCAGCACAACCGACGAGCAACACGAGAATCGATGCCACCCGCACCCATATGCGCCAGCGCGTCAGCGGCACGAATCCGATGGCTGTGGCGCAGAGCGCGCCTAGCGCCAGCGGGTGCGCCGATAGGCCAATTGGCCTGAACTGCAGTTCGTTGAGACCGTAAGGCATAAATCGATGTTGAGTCACCGCTTCGATCGTGCCGAGCACAGCGCTGAGGATCACCATTCCAAGCACGACGTCGCCCAACGCCCGCCGCACTTCCGCGTTCAAGGCCAGCATCAACAGGCCTGCGGCGCCGGCCACCAGATAAGAATCGATGATGAACCCGGAGGAGCCCGCACGGCCGGTGACGAACAGATAGGGCACCAGCGCGAACATCAGCACCGAAAAGCGAATCAACGCTTTGAATATCCCAATTTCGTCGCCCTGCAGCAGAAACGGTCGGCTGAAAAGAACGACGGCAAGGACCAGGAAGATCGCATAGGTGCCGAAATGCAGCTTCTCGTAGAACGAGCCCCCCTGGGCCGTATAGTCGACGACCATGTTCATCACCTGCGGCGACACCGTAAAGCGAAGCAGGAGCGCGAAGGCGGCGCATAGGAAAAACAGCAGCGACAGCGCGTTCTCACGGCGCGCTCGACTGGGCAACAATCGTTCCGATGCGGCAGCGGGATAGCTCATGGCCCATCCAGGTGAAGGTATTCAAACAGCATTCCGGGCAACGAGACCCCTTCAACGTCCGCCGGACGGACAGCGTGAGCGGTAAAATGGGCCAACTTGGAAAATAAGATGTTAACGATGTTTCTGTAGAGCAGGCCAAGCGTAATGATTTAACAAGGGTTGTCACCATGTCTGCCGGTTCCGGCACACCCCCTATCTCCGCGACGGCTTCCAATAACAGTGCATTCGAGCGTATCGCCAATGCACGGCGCAGGGCATTGCTGCAACAGCATGGCCCAGTCGCGGGGCTAAGCTCCGCGCCGGTGACGCCGCAACCTCCAGAGCCTGTCGCAACGGTGACCCTGGACAAGATCGGCGATTTCCTTGAGCTCGATTTTCGGCGCCTGTTCGTCTGGCTGCGGGCCGGCCTCGCCCTGGCCTTCATGCTGGCGGTAGTCGGCGGCATTGTCGGCGGCGCCTATGCACTGCTGAGCAAGCAGCGTTACACCGTCACGACCGAGGTCCTCATCAACCCATCCAATTTGCAGGTTGTGGAAAACGACCTCTACTCGCAACCGGGCCAGGTCGATAGCCAGCTGCTCAGCACGCGCAGCAAGCAGCGCATCCTGACCTCGGGCAACGTGCTTTCCCGTGTGGTGGACGAACTGAACCTGACTCACGATCCGGAGTTTTTCGATCCGGACCGGAGCACATCCTCGTCCGGCGCTGTGGCGAAGCCCGACCCGAGGCTCATCGCCTTGAAGAACCTGGCGGACCGGGTAGACGCCATCGCGGATCCGACCTCGTTTGTCACAACCCTCTCGGTATCTGCGGAAACCACCGCCAAGGCGATCCTGATCTCGCAGGCCATAGTCAAAAACTTCCAGGAAGAACTGGCTAAGGCCGAAGCTGCCGGCGCCAGCCGTGCCGCGGCTGCCCTTGACAGCCGGCTTGGCCAACTCAAGAGCGACGTGCAGGCAGCCGAAGAGAAGGTCGAGAGCTACAGGCGCAGCCACAACCTGTCGTCCAGCAATGGCCAGCTCGTCAGTTCGCAGACGCTGACGCAGCTCAATGGCGAAATCGTCGATGCGCAATCGCGTGTCATCGCCGCGCAGGCAAGCTACGACGCCCTGGTTGCCTCCGGTATCAACGGGGCCAATCCCGACCCCACGGTTTCGGAAGCGCTCGCTGCGCTGCGCGACAGGTCAAACAGCCTGCGGCAGCAGATCGACTCACAGTCGATGACCTTCGGTCCGCGCCACCCGACGATTGTCAGGCTCAGGACGGAACTCGAGACCGTCAACTCGCAACTCCGGGCCGAGTTCTCCCGCACCGTCGGCACGGCAAAGGCCAGCCTGGACAAGGCCCGGGCCTCGTTGGCTTCTCTCAACGCCAGGATGAACGATCTGAAGGGCAATGTATTCACCGACAGCGAATCCGAAGTCGCCCTGCGTGAACTTGAACGCGATGCCGCGTCCAAGAGAGCGGTCTATGAGAGCTTCCTGTCACGTGCGCGCCAAATCAGCGAGCGCGAGCAGATCGACACCACAAACGTACAGGTGATTTCGACCGCGGTGCCCCCGCCCGCGCGCTCATGGCCCCCGCGCACTGCCCTGGTAGCAGGCGCCGGAGCGTTCGCAGGCTTTGCCCTGGGGATGCTGCTGGCCATCGGCATGGGCATCATCCGCGACATGCGCCGGCCGCCGAACCGATCAGGCCTTGCCGCCAGCCGAGCCTGAAGCAAGGCATGGCGAAGCGCATCGTTTTCCACATCGCCAGCCTGAGGGGCGGCGGCGCCGAACGTGTTTTCGTCCTGATGGCAAATGAACTGGCGTCGCGTGGCCACGAGGTCACGCTTTTTACCTGGAACGCGGAAGGTCCTAACGCCGCGCTGCGTTCCGCTGCCGTGCATCTGGTCGACTTCGGCCTTCTCTTGCGCGGCGAGGGTTACGCCAAGTCGGCGACGCTGAAAGGCATCGTGCGAAGCGCAAATTTGTTCCGCCGCCTTGATCCTGATGCGGTCTATAGCGCCCCGGAATTCGCCAATCTGGTGATGGCGCTGTCACTCATGTTGGCCAGAAGCCGGGCAAAATTCTTTCCAAGCTTCCATGCCGCCGCATCGCTGCCTGCCAGCGGCCTCGGCGCGAGGCTGGCGATCTGGCTTTCCGCGCTGGTTGCAGCGCGCGCAACCAAAGCCATCGCCGTTTCCGCAGGTGTCGGCCGTGACATCATCGCCCGTGGCATCCCCGAATCGAAGGTCGTCGTGATCAATAACCCGCTGCCGCCGGCTGAAGCACCGCCGGGGACTTCCTATGCCTGGCAGGCAGCGTTGGCGGCGATGGGCGATGCGCCGGTCATTGCCACCGCCGGGCGCCTGGTGCCGGTCAAGGACCACCGGACTTTGCTGCGGGCCTTCGCTGCCTTGCGCGCCGGCCGCCCCGCCCGGCTTGTTATCTTCGGCGAAGGTCCGCTGGCTGCCGAATTGCACGCCTATGCCGAAGAGACCGGCATTGGCCAGGACGTACTCTTTGCCGGCTACGTCAACGATCCCGCAGCCTGTTACGCCGCAGCCGATCTGTTCGTCCTTACATCCACGAGCGAAGGCTTTGGCAACGTCTTGGTCGAGGCCATGGCCGCCGGTGTCCCCGTAATCTCCACCGATGCTCCGCATGGCCCGCGCGAAATACTCGGTGACGGCCGCTTCGGCACCTTGGTGCCGGTCGGTGACGCCGCGGCCCTGGCGAAGGCGATGGCCGAGATGCTGGACCACCCCACCCCTGCTGCCGTGCTGAAAAACAGGGCGGCGGATTTCACAGTCGACAAGATTGGCGATCAATACGAAGCGGTGCTCTAGTCGTTACGCACTGCCAGTAGATCGCGGTTGGATGCGGTCGACGTGGTCGGGCTTTGATTGCGATAATCTCTTCACGGGCTGGGGCGCAACGAATTCATCGTGAGGCATTCCCTCGTTCCTTGAGTTGTTGGGCGAGGAAATCCTTGACCGAATCGAGAACCGCGTCCCGTTCATGAGATATGCCTGGCAGCAAATCGAAGCGCACGCGCGCCGCCGCCTCCTCGAACGATCGACACAATGCCATGAGGCGTTCCGGCCGTGTTCGCCCCGCATCGTTGGCGCCCGGCATCCAATGGATGCTGCCTTGGACATGAGTGATTTCCCAAGTCTCCAGGTCAGCGTCGCCGACGATCATCTGGAAAGGCACTTTTGCCAGCGCTGCGGCATCGAAGGTGATGCCGAACTTCTCGGGCAGATCGCGAATGCCCACCCACCAGTCACGCGTCGGATCGAGCAAGGTCACCGAGCCTGGCGCGCCGATTGAGGCCGCCCAGAGCCTGTCGGGATGCAGGATAGCAAAACGATGCGTGAAATGCCCGCCGCCGGAAAATCCGAACATGGCAAAGCCGCTCCAATCCTGACTGTATTTGGCGCTGACCTCCTCAACCATGGCGAGCAGCACCTGATCGTAGCGTATGTTGCCCTCGAGCAAATATTTGTATCCGCTGCGGGCATCATCCCCGAGAACGCCGATTGGAAACAGCGGACACAAAACGGCGCAGCCGTTCCAGCGTCCGAACTCGGAAAACGCGTCGCGGAATCCAAGAAAAGAGGTGCGGCCGGTGCCATGGACAGCGACCATCAGATCGACTTTGGCCCCTTCCCCAACCGCGGGAGGCACATACAGGCAATAGTGAAAGCGCGGGTCTGATTTGGAAGCAAAGATGGCGGTCGCGCCAAGGTCATAGGTAGCGCGACCGCGATCCGCGACAGGCCCCTTAGCAACGCTTGTCAAATCGATAACTCCTTAATAGGCCCGGCATTCCGACAACAATACACCGGTCGGCCGACCTCGTGAACTGGAGGCGCCTCCAGGCAGCCGCGAGGAGGACCTCGTCGTGCATCGGAAGCAGGGCGCCGGCGGGACGATCGGAGGCAAAAAGAATGCCTCCGCCAACGCCTCGGGAAGCCGCCATTAACTTTTCGTTAACCATGCCGGGCTAGCCTTAACCAATCAGTAAGGACTCGCCTCTGTGACCTGCGTCGCTCCCATCCAAAACAAGTCCATACGCTTTCGAGCGCGCTCGTTTGTATCCTTCACCCTCACCCCTGAGGCTCCGCTAGGGGAATGGCTGCAAAGCCTCGATCACTGGACCGAAAACTCTCCCGGCTTCTTTGCCGGCCGCCCGGTCGTGCTCGATCTGAATATACTCAAGCCCGAGGTGGGCGAGATGCGGGATCTGGTCTTACAACTCGCGGAGCGCGGGATTCGCATTTACGCGATCGAGGCCGATGGCAATGTTGCTCTCGGTGCCGATCTGCCGCCGCTCCTCGTTGGCGCCAAGGAGGCCACCGCTGATGCGCTTTACGTGCAGCCGGACCCGAAGGCCGCCGCTGAGGCCAAGACGGAAGAACCGCAGGCGCCGAACTCATTGATGATCAAGGCACCGATCCGCTCCGGCCAGTCGATCTTTCACCCCGATGGCGATGTGGTCATTGTCGGCTCCGTCAGTTCCGGATCCGAGATCGTCGCCGGAGGATCGATCCACGTCTACGGCACGCTGCGTGGACGTGCGTTCGCCGGCGCCACGGGAAATTCCGCGGCTCGCATCTTTTGCCGGAAAAACGAAGCCGAACTTCTGGCGGTGGACGGCTGGTACCGCACTGCCGAGGAGATGGACGCCTCCTCGCGAGGAAGGCCGGTACAGGCCTTTCTCGAGGACGGCGCACTTTGCGTCGCACCGCTCAACTAACAACATTGGAGGCACAAATATGGGCAAGGTAGTGGTTGTCACATCCGGCAAAGGGGGTGTCGGCAAGACGACCTCGACGGCCGCTCTCGGCGCCGCGGTCGCGAAAACCGGCAAGCGGGTGGCTCTCGTCGATTTCGACGTCGGCCTGCGCAACCTCGATCTGATCATGGGTGCCGAGCGGCGCGTTGTTTTCGATATCGTCAACGTCATTCAGGGAACCGCCAAGCTTTCGCAGGCGCTGATCCGTGACAAGCGACTCGAAACGCTGTTCCTGCTGCCGGCCTCGCAAACGCGCGACAAGGATGCTCTCACCGAGGAAGGCGTCGCCGATGTCATCGACAAGCTGCGATCGGTTTTCGACTACGTCTTCTGCGACAGCCCAGCCGGCATAGAGCGGGGCGCGCAACTTGCCATGCGCTTTGCCGACGAGGCGGTAATCGTCACCAACCCGGAAGTGAGCTCGGTCCGCGATTCCGATCGCATCATCGGCCTGCTCGACTCTAGAACGATGAAAGCCGAGCAAGGTGAATCGATTGTCAAACACGTCCTCGTCACGCGCTACGATGCTGCGCGCGCTGCCCGCGGCGAGATGCTGAGCATCGATGACGTGCTCGAGATCCTGTCGACGCCCTTGCTGGGAATAATTCCCGAGAGCCAGGACGTGCTGCGCGCATCCAATGTGGGCGCGCCGGTTACGCTCAGCGAAAACACTAACCCCGCCGCACGCGCCTATATCGACGCGGCAAGAAGACTCGAGGGCGAGGACCTGCCGGTCATTCTGCCTTTCGAGCGGAGGGGCCTCCTCGACCGGCTGTTGGGAAGGAGGGCAGCATGAACCTGCTCGATATCTTCAAGCGCCGCGGCAGCGCGCCGGTGGCGCGCGAGCGCTTGCAACTGCTGTTGGCTTACGAGCGTCGAAGCCGCAACCAGCCCGATCTCGTCTCGGTGTTGCGCGAGGAGATCATGGCGGTGATCGCCCGGCATGTTCAGGTCGACCAGGATTTCCTGCAGGTGAGCATGGATCACGGCGAAACGACGTCGAGATTGGAGATCGACATCCAGATCCCCAACAAGGTCGCAATGCCCATGGCCGCGGCGTTCTAACCGAATCCTCCGGCCAGGGCTTGCGTCGGCTGCTGCCGAGGTTGCGGCGCCGTGGTTGGCGTGCTTGAGCCGGTTGCCACCGGCAAGTCTCGCAATTCGAGGACAATAATCACTGCCTCACCAAAAACCCGCGGCCGTTTCCAGCCGCGGGAGCCTTGGGAGGGCCTTTCGAAACCGGTGGTCAGATGTTGGCGAGCAATTCGTTGACGCGGCTTTCCATGTCGGCAAGGGCGGTGTCGACGTCCTTCTGGCCACTGATTGCTGCACTCATCTCTTCGCCGATAATGTCCTGGATCGCAAACTGACGCTGTACGGCGGACGGCAGCGGCTTGCCGAGATCAGCGACCGCAGAGATCGTGTTGCGATGCGGCAGGGCCTTGAAGACGTCCGAGGTGATGACGGCCTTATAGGCCGGCAGGTGACCGGTGCGTGACCATTCGAAGTCGTTGTCGGCGAAGAACTTCAGGAATTTACCGATGGCCGCGATCTGTTCAGGCGTGCGGTCTTTCTGCGAAACGGCCCAGGTGTGGCCGTCGGCATATTGGGCGTGGGCGCCGCCAAACAGCTGCGGATACGGATAGACCGCATAGCCGCCCTTGTTGAGCGCCGTACCCTTGGTCTCGGACTGGGCGTTGTAATCGCCGACCACCCAGGTGCCGTTAAGGTGGACGCCACCCTCGCCGGCAAGGAAGGCGTTGATCGAGCCGCCATAATCGAGATCCTTGGTGGTGTAGCCCTTCTCGAAGATCGCCTTGTACATCTCGACGACCTTCTTGGCTTCCGGCGTATTCAACTTCACATGCTTCGGATCGGCGAAGAAATCGGAATCCTGCTGGAAAAGATAGGTGTAGAGGTTGCGTGTGTAGAGTGCAGTCTCATTGGTCAGGTTCTGGACGAAATAAGGCTTGCCCGTCTTCTGCTTGAACTGTTCGGCCTGGGCGAGCAGTTCCTCGGGCGACTTTGGAAAAATCGGCGTGCCGTCGGCATTGACGAGGCCGGCTTGTTTGAAAAGATCCATGTTGACGTGATAGAGCATCGTCCAGCTGTCGATCGGCAGGCCATAGACCTTGCCGTCTTTGGTGGCGCCATTGCGTGCCGCGTCGGTGAAGGCGTCGGGTGTCACGCCGACCGACTTCAAGAGATCGTCGAGCGGCATCAACAGGCCCTTCGACTGATAATCCGACAGTACGGATTCATGGATCGTGACGATGTCCGGAGCGTCGCCTGAAGCGAACTGCGCGGTCAGTTGATCATAGCCGGGCCATTCCACGGTGGTGACGTTGACGTGGACATCGGGATTGTCGGCGTTGAACTTGTTGATTAGCGAGGTGATGATGCCGCATTCGCCAACGGCCTTGGTGGCATCGGTGTTGGTGCCGAAATCGGCATCGCAGGCGCCGAAAAAGCGCTGCACGCTCAGCTCCGTGGCCGCGAAGCTTGGACTTGCGAGCATCATTGCGCCCGCAGAGACTGCGGCAAACAGTATTTTCTTCAGTTTCATATCAGTTCCTCCTACTGAGTTTCCGCCGCTCCACCCTGGATTGGCTTTCGTGCTTCAATCGCTGCGCATTCCCCCGGCCGTCAGGCAATCTTCGTTATCTCACCGCAGCGCCGGAGACCGCCGTGACGATGTATTTCTGGAAGAACAGGTAGACGATCAGGATCGGGGCACCGGCGAACACCGCCTGCGCCATCAGGAAGCCGATGCCTTCGGACTGGGCGAAGTTGGTCTGGGTCGAGGCCATGCCGACCGTCAGCGTGAACATGTCCTTCTTCGTCGCCGAAATCAGCGGCCAGAAGTAGTCGTTCCAGGCGCCGAGAAAGGTGAAGATGCCGAGCGTCGCCTGCGCAGGAAGCGTGAGCGGCAGAAGCACCTTCCAGAAAATTCTGAGCCGGCCGGCGTTATCGAGCATGGCGGCTTCGTCCAGCTCCTTCGGGATGGCCTTGAAATACTGGGTCATCAGGAAGACACCGAACGGAGCTGAAAGGCCCGGCAGAATGAGCCCTTGATAGGTGTTGTGGAACTTCAGCATGCTGAAAATCTGGTGACGGGCGACAAGCACGGCCTGTTCCGGGACCGCCAGGCCGAACAGCACGATCACGAACAGCACGTCTCGGCCGGGGAAATTCAGCCGTGCAAAACCGTAGCCGGCGAGCGACGACAGGATCAACGTGCCGAGCGTCAATCCGCCCGAGACGATGATGCTGTTGCGCACCCAGATGAACACGGACGAGGTGCCGACGGTGTTGATGTAGTTCTTCAGCGTATAGGGTGCGTGAAACACCGAATTCGGATCGGCCATCAGCTCCGTATTGTCCTTGAGTGACAGGCCGATGACCCACAGAACCGGCGCGATCATGACGATCGAAAGCAGGATGACCAGGGCCAATAACAAATGGTCGCCAAATGCCCGGCCCTTGATGGAAGCTGCTGTGGCGCTCATGCCTGGTCTCCCCTGCTGCGTGTCACCAGGTACTGGGCCATGGCCGCGACCAGGATGAGGATGAACAGGATTTCCGATGCAGCGGCGCCCAGGCCGAGATCCCAGCGTCGGAATGCGGTATCGTAGATATAGAGCACGATCGGCTTGGTCAGATTGTTCGGACCGCCGCGCGTCATCAGCCAGGCCTGGCCGAACAGCTGGAATTGCAGCACGATCTGGATGATGATCACCAGGATGAAGGTTCGCTTGATCGACGGCAGCGTGATCGACCGTAGCGTCTGCCAGCGATTGGCATTGTCCAGCGCTGCCGCCTCGTAAATGTCCTGCGGGATCTGCTGGAGTGCTGAGAGAAAGAGCATCATCGGCAGGCCGATGCACCACCAGATGGTGGCAATGGCGATGCCGACCATCGCCAGGCTGGGATCGGAAATGAAGGCCGGAGCCGTTGCGCCGAACCATCCGTAGATCGTCGACAACAGGCCGACATTCGGAATGAAGACGATGCGCCAGATCAGCGTGACGATGGTGACCGACAGCACCGACGAGGAAAAGAACAGCGTCCGCAAAACCGCGGCAGTGCGCGTGCGGCGGTTGAGGCAAAGCGCCAGGAAAAGGCCGATCAGCGCCAGCGTCGGCACCGTCAGAAGCACGAAATAGAAGGTGTTCCAGATCGATTGCAGGAAGACCTTGTCGTGATACAGCCTGGCGTAATTGCCGAGACCGACAAAATTTCCGGACGAGAACGTGTCGGCCTTGTGGAAACTCAGCCACATCCCCCAGAGCAGCGGGAAGAGCAGCAGCGTGGTGAAGAAGAACAAGAATGGCGCAACGAAAATGACGTTTCGCCATTGCGGCGCATAGATGTCGGCGGTAGGGGCTCTGACGCCGACAGCAAGCGTCGCGGTCGGGGACATCGCCAGCCGGTCAGCCATCTCAGGCCTCTCTCGCATGCCAGGCGCGGCCGGTCTCGTTGAACAGATGCGATTTCTGGCCGTCAAAGGCAAGCCCGATTCTGTCGCCGACGGCGACGCGGCTGTTGCCGGCATCCGAGCCGACGATCTGCTGGCCATCGCCCAGCCGCGCGTAGATCAGGGTGCGTTCGCCGAGGCGCTCGAGCACATCGACGACGCCGTCGGCATTGCCCTGTCCGGCCGCAACGATGCGCACGTCTTCCGAGCGGATACCGAAAGTATACTTGCCATCGGTCAATTGGCTGGCGGCGATCTCGGTCTGCACCGATATGCCGTCCGCAAATCTGGCCGTGGCGTTCTTGCCCGATCTGTCAAGCGTCGCATCGACGAAGTTCATCGCCGGCGCGCCGACGAAACCCGCGACGAATTTGGTCGCCGGGCGTTCGTAGATCTCCATCGGGGTACCGATCTGGTCGATCTTGCGATTGTTCATGACGACGATGCGGTCGGCCAGCGTCATTGCCTCGACCTGGTCATGAGTGACGAAGATCATCGTCGATTGCAGCCGCTGGTGAAGCTGGGCAAGCTCGATGCGGGTGCGGGTGCGCAACGCCGCATCGAGATTGGAAAGCGGCTCGTCGAACAGAAAGGCCTTCGGCTCCTTGACGATCGCACGGCCGATGGCGACGCGCTGGCGCTGGCCGCCGGAGAGCTGGCCCGGCTTGCGATCGAGCAGATGCGGCATTTCGAGGATGCGGGCGGCTTCGTTGATGCGCGCCTCGATGACCTTGCCTGGTACGCCGATATTCGCAAGCCCGAAGGCCATGTTGTCGCGCACCGTCATATGCGGATAAAGCGCATAGGACTGGAACACCATGGCAATGCCGCGCTTGCCCGGTGGCAGATGATCGATGCGCTCGTTGTTGATGGCAATCTCGCCGCTATCGACAGCTTCGAGCCCGGCAATCATTCGAAGAAGCGTCGATTTTCCGCAGCCGGACGGGCCCAGGAACACGATGAATTCGCGTGCCCTTATGGAGAGCGACAGATGATCCAGCACCGTCATGGCACCGAACTGCTTGCTCACGTTCCTGATCTCGATATCGGCCGTCACGTCGACGCTCCTCCTCAGCGTTTGCGCTTTCTCGATGATCCGCCTGAACTCAGAGCCTCAGGCGTATGACCTGGTAGGAATAGGCCGGCAGTGACAGGCTCAGCTTGCCGCCGGCGAGCGAGGCGCCCTCACCCTTCCTGAGGCCGACATTGCCAGGGTTTTCGGCCGAATTGACGGCTTTCAGATCGGCGTGTGCCATCACCTGGTGATCGACGATCTCCGCCGCGCCGAAGCCGGTGAGGTCGACCACTGTTTCGATTGCCTCGCTCGAATGGCGGTTGACGGCGAAGAAGGTGACGTGGCCGGTTTGCCTGTCGTGCACGCCGGCAACATCGACATAGGCGACGTCGCCCGCAACGCTGGATTTGTAGGTCGGGCTTTCCACCTTGAGATCCAGCGCATTGCCGCGACCATAGTTAGAAGCAAACAGATAGGGATAAAAAATCGTCTGTCGCCATGCCGGGCCATTCGGAACGGTCATGATCGGCGCGATGACATTGACCAGTTGTGCCAGGCAGGCGATCTTGACGACATCGGAACGGCGGATGAAGGTGTTGAGGATCAGGCCGACCTGCAGCACATCCTCGAAATTATAGATGTCTTCGAGCAACGGCGGGGCGAACGGCCAGCCGTTGCTGCCGCCGAGTATCTTCCTGTCCTGCTCCTTGGAATGGTACCAGACGTTCCATTCGTCGAACGAGATGTAGACCTGCTTGTTGGAGCGCTTCTTGGCCTTGATATACTCGATGACGCCGGCGACCGAGACAATGTAGTCGTCGAGCTTTTCGCTCATGGCGAGATAGTTCGGAGCGTCGTTGGCTTCGTTGTCGAAATACATGTGCAGCGAGATGTAGTCGACCTCGTTGTAGGTATGGTCGAGAACCGTCGCTTCCCATTCAGGGTAGGTCGGCATCTTGGCATTCGAAGAGCCGCAGACCACCAGCTCGAGTGACTTGGAGAAGGCGCGCATGGCCTTGGCCGTCTCATGCGCCAGCCGGCCATACTCGTCCGCGGTCTTGTGGCCGATCTGCCAAGGGCCATCCATTTCATTGCCGAGGCACCAGAGCTTGACGTCGAACGGCTCCTTGCGGCCGTTGGCGATGCGCCTGTCGCTCCATTTGCTGCCGCCGGGATGGTTGGCGTACTCCAGCAGGTTGCGGGCTTCATCGAGGCCGCGCGAGCCGAGATTGACGGCAAGCATCATCTCGGTGTTGGCGGAGCTGCACCAATCGGCAAATTCATGCAGGCCGACTTCGTTGCTTTCCGATGTGTGCCAGGCGAGGTCGAGGCGCACTGGGCGCTGTTCCTTGGGGCCAATGCCGTCTTCCCAATTGTAGGCCGAGACGAAATTGCCGCCGGGATAGCGGACGATCGGAACATTGAGTTCCCTGACGAGATCGATGACGTCTTGACGCATGCCGTTGGCATCCGCTGTCGGATGGCCGGGCTCATAGATGCCGGTGTAAACTGCCCGCCCCAGATGCTCGATGAAGGATCCGTAGAGCCTCGGATCGATTTCCGAGACGACATAATGCGGATGAGCCGTAACGGCTGCCTTCATGCATTCCTCCCATCGATATCACAAACGATGATTTAAATCATCTTGCCCGATATCAAAGAGGAATTGGTAGCCCTTCGTCAAGCCAAAATACCCAAATGTAGGACAATTAGACGAACGCTTTGGCACAGCAGAAAGCCAGATAGTTGAAATTGCTGCGTTATCTTCAGAACCCGGTTTCATGATATCAACCGGTTTTGATCCTGAGCAGGATGTCCTGATCGTAATTTCCAAAGCCCTTGCCGAAAATATTGATCCCGCCGGGGCGCTTGGCGTCGTCCTTGACGCCGATACGGACGCGGATTGAATGATGGCTCTTCAGATCGAGTGCGGCGAGGCCGGTTTCGGAAATCCTGAGGCCGTCGACATGGGTGCCGTCATTGGCAATTCGCCAGTTCTTCAGCTTACCGTATTGCGAGCCCTTGAGCTTCCACCAGGAGGGCGTGAAGACGCCGCGCTTGTCGCCGAAATCCCCCGGCGACGTCCAGGTGCCGACATCGACGCCATTGATCGTCAGCGTGATGTCCGAGGGCCAATCGGCGCTGGTACCCGGCACTTCCGAAGACAGCTCTATCGCAACTTCGAGTCCGGTGATCTCGGCATTGGCGAGCTTGGCATTGTTGGGGAACTGGTATTCGACAAAACCGCGCGTGAACCATAGCAGACCAGCTTTCATGCGGTCCGGATCGAGGAAAGTGTTGGGAACATCGAGCAGACCGATGATGCCGTCTGGCGAACAAAGGCCGCAGGGCGCGGTAACCTCGAAGCCGGTATAAAGCCCGATCGGCATCGACACTTCGATCGCGTCGTTCTTGACCGCACGATATTCGCTCTTGAACACGACGAGCACTTCTTCGGCCATCGGATAACAGATTTTCTGACTGCCTTTCTTCGCCTTCAGGTTCTCGGTGCGGATCAACCCCGCATCCTCCAGCACCTGGATGTTGGTCGAGACGGTCGACTGCGGAAGCGACAGCACGGCGGCGATTTCGTTGACATTCATCGGCCCCTTCTCATGCAGCAGTTTCAGCATCGAGATCCGCGCCGAGGAGGCAAGCCCCTTGAGCACGGCAATGCCTTCCTCAGGTTCAATCACCAGAAAATTGCGACTCATGAAATTGTCCGGCCCATGTAAAATCTATATCCGAAATTACCCTGTATATCGGGATATCTGATTTAATCAACATGCAGGCGGAACGCCGGGCAATTTGTTGAATCCGGCAGGGCGAGGGTCGCGCGGTGGCCCTGCACAGAATTTGTGCAGGAGCCATATGCAGAGTGGACACCTGAACGCCGATCGCCCAATCTAGTCCGGAGCCGAGCCCGGTGATGGCGGCTTGCACATAAAGTGGTTGGACGGGTCGTGACCAAAGGGTGGAAATTATACGATCAGCGACTGGCCTGGGTTCTCGTCGCGCCTGTGCTTTTACTGCTTACCCTGCTTCTGCTGCTGCCGATCGCGATGATGACGGTCTACACGTTTTTCACCTTCGTCACCGCGGGGGTGGAGTCGGCGGTGCTGACCTTCGACAACTGGAAGGAATTCCTCACCGACAGCTACTATCACGGTTTTCTTTGGAAGACCGTTCGCGTCGGCGCCATCACCGCTGTGATCTGCGCGATCCTTGGCTATTTCCCCGCCTATTTCATCTGGGCCACGACCTTCAGGCACAAATGGCTGTTGTTGCTGCTGCTCATCGTGCCGTTCTGGATCAGCTTCACCATCCGGACATTCTCGTGGATCCATATTCTCGGCGAACAGGGGCTGATCAACGTCGTGCTCATCAGGCTGGGGGTTATCAACGAACCGTTGCCAATGCTCTACACCGAGGGCGCCGTCATCATGGGGCTGCTGCATTTTCTGCTGCCCTATATGATCCTGAACGTCTATGTCAGCCTGGAAAGCATCGACCGCACGCTGATCGCCGCCGCCCGCTCGATGGGCTGTACCAGCGCGCAGGCGTTTCGCGAAGTGACCCTGCCGCTATCGATGCCGGGGCTGGGCGCCGGGCTGCTGCTCTGCTTCGTGCTGGCGGCCGGCTCCTATGTGACGCCGCAGCTGCTCGGCGGCAGCCGCGATGCGCTGTTCGGCAACTTGATCTACGACACCATCATGGGGCAGCTCAATTGGCCGATGGGCGCCACGCTTTCCATCGTCCTGTTCGTTCTGCTCGGCGCGGCCGCGGCCGCCTACAGCCGCTATATGGGCCTATCGCAGATCATGAAGGGCCTCAGTGCATGAGAGCGGATCATCCCGATCGCGAAGGCAGATGGGCGTGGCGGCTGACCGGCGCGATCACGGTGTGCGTCTACGTCTTCATGTTTGCGCCGATCCTCGCCACGGTCGTGCTTTCCTTCAACGCCTCGATGTTCGGCGGCTTTCCCCTCACCGGCTTCAGCCTGCGATGGTACGAAAAGCTGCTCACCAACGAGCCGGTTCTCGACGCCTTCCGGACATCGATGTGGATTGCCCTGGTGACGGCAACGGTGACGACGCTGCTCGGCATCATGGCGGCATTGGCGCTGGTGCGCTTCGAGTTCCGTGGCAAGCAGGCGATCAACACGCTTGTCATTCTTCCCGCGCTGGTCCCCGAAACGATACTCGGCGTCGGCCTGCTGGTCATGATCAAAGCCGTCGACCAGCCGCGCAGCATGACGCTGCTGGTGCTCGGCCACATTCTGCTCACGCTCCCCTACGTGGTGCTGATCGTCCAGGCGCGCATGATCGGCATAAAGCGTTCCTATGAGGAGGCGGCGCTTTCGCTCGGGGCGCCGCGTGTGTCGACATTCCGCGAAATCACGCTGCCGCTGCTCATTCCCGCAGTGCTTGCCAGTGTTCTGCTCGCTTTCACCATTTCGTTCGACAACACCTCGGCCAGCCTGTTCTGGCGGCCGGCGGGCGTCGAGACCATGCCGACGCAAATCCTTTCGATGCTGAAGATCTCGATCAGCCCTGAGGTGAACGCGCTCGGAACCGTCATGATCCTTTTGACGGTCGGCATTCCCTTGGCTGGCGGGCTCATCCTGCAAAGCCTCACCTGGTTCAAGGCAGGCAAGTGAAGATGAAAATGGGAGAATGGAAATGAAACTGACAACCGCCAAACGACTGGAACGGCTCAACGAACGCTATGCCAATGGCGACATCAGCCGGCGATCATTCCTGACGCTGACGGCCGCCGCTGCCGCCGCCACCGGGCTTTCCATGCCCTGGATGGGACGGGCGCTGGCCGCGGTTTCGGAAGTGCGCTTCGACGGATGGGGCGGCGTGGTGCAGGAGGCGATCGATAAGTACGCGTTCCAGCCTTACACCGCCAAGTCCAAGGTCAAGGTCGTCCAGGGCACCTTTGGCGACGAGAACGAGATCATCACCAAGATCAAGACGTCGAAACCAGGCGACTTCCAGATCGTCCATTCTTCCGGCGTCAACTACTACATCAAATACGTCAATGGCGGTTTCAATTCGGAGATCAATGAGGCGAACATTCCGAACATGGCGAATGTGCTGACCGCCATGATCGAGCCGTTCCGCAAGATCACGCCGAAGCTGTCGGCAGTGCCATATGATTACGGCACCACCGGCATCGCCTACAACAACAAGGTCATCTCGCCGCAGGAAGCCAAGGAAAAGGGCGCCAACCTGCTTACCGACAAGAAATATGCCGGCAAGATCGGCGGCTACGCCGATATGACGACGCGCGTCTGGTATGCGGCGCTGCAGACGAAACAGGACCCCAACAACATCCAGGACATGGACGTCGTCTGGGCCAAGGTTCGCGAGACCCGCGACCTGGCCAAGAAGTTCTGGAGTTCCGGCGCGGAACTCATGGACCTCCTGTCGCGAAACGAGATCGTCGTCACTGACGCCTGGTCAGGACGTGTCGCCGCCCTGCAGCAGCAGGGCCAGCCGATCGGCTATCTCGATCCTGCCGGCTCATACGCATGGATGGAGGACATGCTAGTGCTCAAGGGATCGCCCATGGCCGAATGCGAGGAGCTGATCAACTTCATGCTGGATCCGGCCACCTCGATCGCCGTCGCCGAGGGCCAGAACTATCCGCCGTCGCTTGACCCGACCAAGGTGAAGCTGACCGACAGGATCGCGGCGCTTCCGGCCTTCGACCCGACCGGATCGATGAAATCGCTGACCTTCGCCGATCCGCTCTACTGGGCGAAGAACGAAGACGCCTGGACCAAGCAATGGGACAGGGTGTCGAAAGGTGCATGACGACAACAGCCACGACCAGCAGCCCCGGCCGGCTTCGGCCGGGGCTGATGGCGACCCGCTCGCCCAGAGCGAGAGGCAGCAACCTATAGAAAAGCCTGCGGTCGAGTTTCGCGACATCGATATTTTTTACGGCAAGTTCGCCGCTGTGCGCGATTTTTCACTGGCGATCCGCAAGGGTAGTTTCGTCACCTTGCTGGGGCCGTCCGGGTGCGGCAAGACGACGATCCTGCGATCGATCGCGGGCCTGGTCGACATCTCCGGTGGCCAGATCTCGATCGGCGGAAAGCGGGTCGACGACATCCCGATCTATAAGCGCAACATTGGTCTGGTGTTCCAGAACTACGCGCTCTTTCCGCACAAGAACGTCTTCGACAACGTCGCATTCGGCCTGAAATACCGAAACGTGCCGAAACCGGAAATCGTGCGCCGGGTCAAGAAGGCGCTGGATATGGTGCGGCTGCCCGGCAGTGAGACAAAGCTGCCGTCGCAGCTCTCGGGCGGCCAGCAGCAACGCATCGCACTGGCCCGCGCCATCGTCTTCGAGCCGGAAGTGCTGCTGCTGGACGAGCCCTTGTCGGCGCTCGACGCCAATATGCGCGAGGACATGCGCGTCGAGATCAAGAAAATCCAGAGGGAGACGGGCATCACCGCTATCTTCGTGACGCACGACCAGGAAGAAGCCTTGTCGATGTCCGACCACATTGTCGTGATGAACGCCGGCCTGATCGAGCAGATCGGCTCTCCCGCGCAGGTCTATGACCAGCCGGCCACCGCATTCGTCGCCAATTTCCTGGGCAAGGCCAACATGCTGCCCGGCAGCGTGACAGTGATGGACGGCAAGATGGCGACGATCGCGCTGGCCAGCGGCCATGTCGTAAAGGCGGCCGCGCCGAAGGCGCTCGCGACCGGCAGCGCGGTCACCGTCGTCGTTCGCCCGCAGAAGCTTACCGTCGGTACCGCCGGTGCTACCAACAGGCTGGCGGGACGGATCGTCTCGACCTCCTATCTCGGCGGCAATGCGGTCTACGAGATCGACATCGGCGCCGGCACGCTGGTGCGCGCCAACACGTTGATCGACGGCCAGCCGCTGCGTGAAGGCGAAGCGGTCGATGTCTGCTTCGACCCGCTGGGCTGCGTGCTTCTCGACGCGCAAGGCTTGCGCATCGCCTAGCGAGGCGGAACTGAGCCGTTCAGTCTTTCGCGTCACCCTTTGGCCCGAGAAACCGCGCAAAGACCTCGCCGACAATACCGCGCCGGAAAACCAGCACGCAGACCATGAAGGTCAGGCCGGTGGCGATGGTCACCGGAAAGTTCGAGGTGGCGAGCGTGTTTTCCAGGCCGACGACCAGACTGGCGCCGATGATCGGCCCGGCCATGGTGCCGATGCCGCCGAGGAGCGTCATCAGGATCACCTCGCCCGACATCTGCCAGGTGACGTCGGTGAGCGTGACAAACTGAAAAACGATCGCCTTGAGCGCGCCGGCCAGCCCGGCCAATGTTGCCGACATGACGAAAGCCGCCAGCTTGTAGTTGGCGACGGAATAGCCCAGCGAAATGGCCCAGCTCTCGTTTTCCCGGATGGAACGCAGGATCATGCCGAAAGGCGAGTTGATGATGCGCCAGATGGCGAACACGCCGATCAGGAAGACCGCCAGCACGAAATAATAGATGTTCATCGAGACGTTCAGGTCGAGCATTCCAAGCAGCCTGCCGCGCGGCATGCCCTGGATGCCGTCCTCACCTCCGGTGAACGGCGCCTGCACGCAAAAGAAGAAGAACATCTGCGACAGCGCCAGCGTGATCATGGCGAAATAGATGCCTTGCCGGCGGATGGCAAAGAAGCCCATCACAAGGCCGAGCAGCGCAGCTCCCAGGACACCGAGCAGGATGCCCGCTTCCGGCGGCCAGCCCCAGACCTTGACCGCGTATGCGGTGAAATAGGCCGCCCCGCCGAAGAATGTCGCATGGCCGAAGGACAACAGCCCGGTGTAGCCGAGCAGAAGGTTGAACGCGCAGGCAAACATCGCAAAGCACAGCATCTTCATCAGGAAGATCGGATAGACGAAGAAAGGCGCCACCAGCAGCGCCAGGATGCCGAGCCCGACCAGCGCCCATTCAAGCCGTGCCGAATTCTTGGCACGCGTCTCGCGAAGTGTCAGTTCGGCCATCTCAGGCATCCCTTCCGAACAGGCCGGCTGGCCGGACCAGAAGCACGATTGCCATGATGACGAAGACCACCAGATTGGAGGCTTCGGGATAGAAGACCTTGGTCAGGCCTTCGGCGAGGCCAAGCATGTAACCGGTGACGATCGCCCCGAGGATCGATCCCATGCCGCCGACCACGACGACGGCGAAGACGACGATGATGAGGTCAGATCCCATCAGCGGGCTCACCTGATAGATCGGCGCGGCGAGAACCCCCGCAAGCCCGGCAAGAGCGGCGCCGAGGCCGTAGGTAAGGGTCAGCAGCAACGGCACGTTGACGCCGAAAGCCTGCACCAGGCCGGGGTTCTCCGTCGCCGCGCGCAGATAGGAGCCCAGCCTGGTCTTCTCGATCAGCGCCCAGGTGCCGAAACAGACGATCATCGAGGCGACCACCACCCAGCCGCGGTAATTAGGCAGGAACATGAAGCCGAGATTGGTTCCCCCGGAGAGCAGCGGCGGCACGGAATAAGGACTTCCCGATACGCCATAGTAGTAACGGAACACCCCTTCGAGCACGAGCGCGAGGCCAAAGGTGAAAAGCAGCCCGTAGAGCGGGTCGATGTCGTAAAGCCTCGACAGCGCCAGGCGCTCGACCACGACGCTGAAGCCGCCGACGATCAGCGGCGACAGGATCAGAGCCGGCCAGTAGCCGATGCCAAACCGGGTGAGAAGCAGGTACCCGACGAAGGCGCCGAGCATATAGAGCGCGCCGTGGGCAAAATTGATGACGCGCATCAGGCCGAATATGACAGCCAGGCCCAGGCTCAACATTGCGTAGAACGAGCCGTTGATGAGGCCGACCAGCAATTGGCCGAGGAACGCCTGAACGGGTATTCCGAAGATCATCGTCATAGCGTCGGATCGTGCGGCGTCCAGATCGGCCTCTATTCTCGCCGAAGCGACGATTACGGCTGAACGGTCCTGATCCGATATCGCTGAACGAGAATTCCCTCGTCAACCGCCGGCTGGATGATGGCAAGCAACCAGGCGGCCCTCGCCAATGCTTTGGAGAAGCGGACGGTCGCTGCGGCAGATCGGGGTGGCAGCTGGGCAACGGGTGTGGAACCGGCACCCTGAGGGTGGGCTCATCGGGCTGGGCAGGTCACCCTTGAGCACCAGCCGGCCGCGCCGCGCCCGGTCGATGCTGGGTATCGGCACGGCGGAACGCAGCGCCGCGGTGTAATGATGTCTGGGCGCCGCAAAGACCTCGTCGGTCGGTCCGCTCTCCACGATCGATCCCAGATACATCACCGCCACACGGCTCGAGATCTGACGCACCACGGAAAGGTCGTGAGCGATGAACACATAAGTCAGGTTGTACTCCTCGCGCAGGTCGGCGAGCAGATTGACGATCTGCGCCTGGATCGACACGTCGAGCGCCGAGACCGGCTCGTCGGCCACGATCAGCCGTGGCCGCAGCGCCAGCGCGCGGGCGATGCCGATACGCTGGCGCTGGCCGCCGGAGAATTCGTGCGGGTAGCGCGATGCGTGCTGGGGCGACAAGTCGACCCGGCGCAGGAGCTCGGCCACGCGGTCCGCCATTTCCGATGCCGAGAGGCGTTCATGGATGCGGAACGGATCGGCCAGCAGATCGCCGACCCGCCGGCGCGGATTGAGCGAAGCGCTGGGATCCTGAAAGACCATCTGCATCTGCCGCCGCAACGGACGAAGCTGGCGCTGGGAGGCGTCGCTGATGTCGCGGCCCTCGAATTCCAGCGACCCCGAGCTGATTTCGGTCAGACGCACCAGACACCGGCCAAGCGTGGATTTGCCGCAACCGGACTCGCCGACGATGCCGAGGGTCTCCCCGGGCCAGATGTCGAGCGACACCGTATCAACCGCATGCACGGTCCGGCGCTGCGCCGGGAAGATCGAGCGGCCGACGCTATAGCGCTTCGACAGGTCGCCGGCACGAAGCAGCGGACGTTCGCGTGGCATGGCATTCATCGTTGCATCTCCACCACGCCGCCAGGCCTCTGGGCAGCGAATTGTCTGCGCGTAGGCTCCGGCAACAGGCACGCGGCGCGATGCCTCTCGCCTTGCATGATCGGCAGTTGAACCAAACAGGCGTCATGGCGAAAGGCGCAGCGGGGGCTGAAGGCGCAGCCTTTCGGCAGGTTGGAGAGCGACGGCGGAATTCCCGGAATGGCAGCGAGCCGGGCTGAACGTGGTCCCTCCATCGGCGGGATCGAGCCGAACAAGCCCCATGTGTAGGGATGCAGCGGCGCCCGGAACACGCTGCTCTTGCCGCCCTCCTCGACAAAGCGTCCGCCATACATCACCAGTACCCGGTCCGCGACTTCGGCGACGACGCCAAGATCGTGCGTGACCAGGATCACAGCGGAACCGAACTGGTCGCGCAATCGTCCGATCAGTTCGAGGATCTGCGCCTGCACGGTAACATCGAGGGCTGTAGTCGGTTCATCCGCGACGAGCAGCGCCGGGTTGCACGAGAGCGCCATGGCAATCACCGCGCGCTGGCGCATACCTCCGGAAAGCTGGTGCGGGTAGCTGTCGATGACCCGATCCGGATTTGCGATGCCGACCGCATCCAGCAATTGCACGGCCCTCGCCCGTGCCGCTTTCGCCGACACTTTTTCATGCGCGCGGACCTGCTCGCCGATCTGGTTGCCGATCGTATGCACCGGGGTGAGCGCAGACATCGGATCCTGGAAGATCATCGCGATCTGGCGGCCGCGAATGGCATCGAGCGCACGCCGCTTGAGCCCGATCAGCTCCTGTCCCATGAAACGGATGGAACCGGAGACGATAGCGTTGGGGCTGTCGATCAACCCCATAATGGCGAGCAAGGTCTGGCTTTTGCCCGAACCGGATTCGCCGACCACACCGACGATCTCGCGCTGCTCGACGGAGAACGAAACACCTCCCACCGCGCGCACCAGGCCCTCGTCGCTGCGGAAGGAGACGGTGAGGTCCTTGACCACCAGAAGAGGAGCATCAGCCGACATCGCGAGCCCTCGGGTCGATGAAGACGAAGACCACGTCGACGACGAAGTTTGCCATCACCACGAAGAAGGCGGCGTAGATCACCGTGGCAAGGATCATCGGCAGATCGAGCGTCTGCAGCGCCTCGTAGGTCAGTTTTCCGACGCCCTGCAGTCCGAAGACCACTTCGGTCAGCAGCGCGCCGCCACCGACCAGGGCACCGAAGTCGAGGCCGAACATGGTAACAAATGCGACCAGCGAGGTCCTGAGGCCATGATGCAGCACCACCCGCCGCTCGCCGATCCCCTTGGCTCGGGCGGTGCGGATGAAATCCTCCTGCATCATCTCGATCAGGCTTGCCCGCAGCACCCGGCCGTAGAGGCCGACATAAAGGGTTGCCAGCGTGAACCACGGAATGACGAGCGCCTTGAACCAGCCCCAGGGATTCTCGGTCAGGGGGATGTAGCCGAGCGGAGGAACCCAGGAAAACAGCCAGCTGTCGTGCCAGCGGCTTTGCGTCAGCAGGTTGGCGACCTCGCCCAGCCAGAAGACCGGGATCGACACGCCTACCAGGCTCAGGATCATCAGCGCGCGATCAATGAATGTACCGCGCGTTGCGCCTGCGATCACACCGACGATCAATCCGCCGAGCACCCACAGCACTGCCGCGCCGCCGACCAGCGACAGCGTCACGGGAATGGCGCTTATCACGGTCGGGATGACGCGCTGCCCGCGATTGACGAAGGAGGTGAGATCGCGGCTGACGAAAAGCCGGTTCATCATCAGCCCATATTGCACCGGCAATGGCCGGTCGAGACCGAAATCGTGGCGCACCTGGATCAGCGTCTCTTGCGAAGCATTGCGGCCGGCAATGCGCGCCGATGGATCAGCGCCAGGCGTCGCAAAGAAGATCAGGAAAGCGACGACGCTGATACCGAACATAACCAGCACCATCTGGCCAAGCCGGAAGCCGAGCGCGGCAACCACTAGACGCCCCTCGGCGAGGATTTCGGATCGAGCGCGTCGCGCACGCCGTCGCCCAGAATGTTTAGGGCCAGCACCGTGATCACAATGGCTAGCCCCGGCGCCAGTGCCACGACCGGCCGCGAATAGAGCAGGCCCTGGCCGTCCTGGATGATCGTGCCCCAGCTGGCATCCGGCGGCTGCACGCCGATCGACAGGAACGACAGCGAGGATTCCGTCATCATGTTGAGCGCCAGGATCAACGGCACGAAAACGATGATGCGGGTCACCACATTGGGCATGATGTCGCGCAAAAGGATGCGCCAGGGCGATGCGCCAAGGCCGATCGCAGCGGTGACGAATTCGGCATGCATTAAGGTCAGGACATGGCCGCGGATCGGCCGCGCCACATAGGGCACATAGACGATGCCGATGATGAAGACCGGTAGCCACAGGCTGCCGGAGCGGATTTCGAACGGACCGATCTGGATACTCTGCGCAATCAGCACGATCGACAACGAAATCGCCAACAGGAAAATCGGAAAAGCCCAGAGCACGTCGAGAATGCGCGACAGGCCGATGTCGACGATGCCGCCGAAGAAGCCGGAAACGACCCCCAGGAATGTCGCGAGGACAAGGCACAGCACGGCTGCAGCACCCGAGATCAACAGCGAATCCCGTCCGCCG
Organism: Mesorhizobium sp. M0185; assembly: GCF_040322175.1. Lineage (NCBI taxonomy): Bacteria > Pseudomonadati > Pseudomonadota > Alphaproteobacteria > Hyphomicrobiales > Phyllobacteriaceae > Mesorhizobium > Mesorhizobium sp. M0185. Next base: position 49,067 of record NZ_JAMYSY010000024.1, read on the forward strand.
TAGAGCAGCCGCGCCGCGACGTCACGGCCCTGGTTGTCGGCACCGAGCATATAGGGGCCGATGCGCCAGGTCGGCCCGACCGGCGTCATGCCGAGGCCAAGGCCTTCGGTGGAGGGCTGCAGCACCGGCTGGGTCACCCCATCGACGACGATCTCGCCATTGAGATTGGTCACAAATGGATCGGTGCCGGAGACGTATCGCGCATAAAGCGGCGCCGCGAGCGAGGCGATCACGATGACGACGAGCACGGCGAAGGCAGATATTGCCGAACGATCGCCTTTCAGCTTGCGCCAAGCGGTGCGCCACGGGCCATCGGTGGCCCGGCGAACCGGGATGGCAGGCTGGTCCGCAATGACATTGACCATGAACAGGATTGCCTGGGAAAAATCGCGGCCTGGAAGATGTGCTGATCCGCCGGAAAAGGAAATGCGACGGAGAGCCAGCGGCACTCCGTCGCATTGGCTCCGGTCGGCTATTCCACCCAGGACTGGCTGACAATCCAGTAGAATTGCGGGCTGAAGGTGAAGTTCTTCAGCCTGGAAGAGATCACATCGACGCGCTTTGGCGTGAACAGGACAGCGACCGGAGCCTTGTCCGTCACAGCCTTGTCGATGGCGGTCCAGAGTGTCGCGCCCTTGGCCGGATCGGCGATGGTGGCTGCCTCTGCCTCGTCCATCGATGCGTCGATCGACTTGTCGCAGAACCCCGAAATATTGACCGAGGCGTCGGAGCCCGGCGTAAACGAGGCACAGCTGAACAAGACCTGCAGGAAATTCGATGGCGCCGGGTAATCCTGGAACCATTGCGAGATCGAAATCTGCACCTTGTTATTGGTGTTCTGGATGTAGGTGAACTGTATGTTCTGCGAGATCGGCTTGACCGACGTCTTGTAGCCAAGCTGGTTGAGCACATCCTGCAGGTAGACGCCGATCGCCTTGGAGACCGTGGTGTCCTCGGTGATGATCGTCACCTCCTGACCTGCGGTTCCCGATTCCGCGACCAATTGCTTGGCCTTGTCCATATCCGGCGCCGACCACTTCTCACCTGGATTGGCGGTGAAAGGGCAATAGGCTGCGAATGACGGGAAGCCCGGCGGCAGGATCTGACAGGCCGGCTGCGCCAGATTGCTGCCGCCGAACAGCTTGACGATCGCGGCGCGGTCGATCGCGAAGTTCACGGCTTGGCGAACGCGGATGTCGTTGAACGGCGCCAGATTGGTGTTCATCGGCGCATACCACATTGCCGTCAGCGGGTGAACCGTGACCTGCGCGGCATATTTGGTGCCGAGTTCGGCGAGACGGTCGGACGGCGGTGGGTCGAACATCCAGTCCGCCTGGCCATTCTCGACCGCCGTCACCGCCGCCTCGTCGGTAAGGCCGAATTCATAGTCGATCTCGTCCGGATATCCGGCCGGCTGCGCTTCCTTGCTCCATTCCTTGAAGTGAGGATTGCGCACAATCTTCATTAGCTTGTTGGGGTCGTAGCTGGCGATCATGTACGATCCGGTACCCGGGATCGGATCGGTGCCGGCGTCCTTCAGCGGCGCGCTCGCCGGCAGGATCGACGCGTGTGGAACGGCCAGCTTCTGCAGGAACTCGGCATCCGGCTGGACCAGGTTGAAGGTAATGCTTCCGGCCGCATCGTCGACCGACAGGCCACCTTCGAGGGTGCATGCAGCGGGGACCTTCAAGCATGCATCCGCGCCGACGATGCCTTTGTAGAAGGTCCCGGCCGTCGGCCCGCTGATCTTGAAGATGCGTTGGAACGAAGCCACCACGTCCTTCGTGGTGACATCCGAGCCATCCGCGAATTTGATGCCCTTGCGCAGCTTGAAGACGTAGGTCTTGCCGCCGTTCTCGACCTGCGGGAGGCTTTCCGCCAGGTCCGCGACGACTTCGAAGCCGGTCTTGTCCCCGGCCTTCTTGTAGGTCACCAGGCCATCGTAGAGGACATAATTGATCTGGAAATACTGCAGCGTGTAGTTGATGTGCGGATCGGCGGTACCTGCCGCGGCATTGGCCAGCAGTCGGAGTGTGCCGCCTGGCTTGCCCTCGGTGGCCAAGGCACTGCTTGCCGGCGACATCATGGTCACGCCGAGCAGAGCCAGGCAGGGTATCAACGCTGCAAATGCTTTTTGGGGTCGCATATTTGTTCCCTCATGGAGGCGTGTCGGCTTTTGCCGCGCTGAACCCGGTCGATCGACCATTGCGCGACTGAAACAGTCTGGGTTTGCGAACGGTGTCCGCTACTTGGCCCAATCGCAAAAGACTACGGCGAGCGAAGCCGGACGGGATAGCTATTAAGATAGATAGGGTCGGACAGGCTTATCCCCGCCTATTTGTTGAGCAGCCGGCCGACATGGCTATTTGACAAGCAATCATCAGCGGGTAAGCTTGCCCGATGCAAAGCCTTCCAGGCGATCTAGAGAGCCGGTTCCAAACCGGAATGAGCATCGACGCTGCCATGGCGGTGGCAACGGAGGTGCTGGAGCCCATCGGTTTCACCGCATTCATCTACGACTATACGCCCGTGCCGGTCAGTCACAAGGGCGAGCTGATCACGCCCTCGTTGATGGCTCTGCGCAACGTGCCGCGCGATATGCAGGATCTCTGGTGCAAGGGCGGATATTATCAGCTTGACCCGGTGCAGGAGGCCGCGCTCACCGTATCGAGACCGTTTCTCTGGTCGCACAGCGGCGTTCAGAGCACCGTCATGCAGCGCGTGCTCCAGTCCAAGCACGATCCTGTGGTCAGCTATTTGCTTGACACCAGGATGACCTGCGGCGTCACCGTACCCATTCGCCTTGCCGGCGGCGATCTCGCCACCTTCACCGCGATCCGTGCCGATCCGGAGGCCGGGTTCGAGCTCCAAGCCAGACCCTTGATCGCCGAGATCGGAGATCTGGGTCATCTGCTGCATGACTCCGCCTACGCCGGTTTCGACGCCGGAATCCGCACCTGCCAACATGTCCATCTGACGTCGCGCGAACGTCAGTGCCTGCGCCTGGCCGCTGCCGGACTGACGGCCAAGCAGGTCGCGCGTGAGATTGGCCGCGCGGTGCCTACCGCAACGCTGCACCTCAACGCGGCGACGCGAAAGCTTGGCGCGCGCAACCGCTTCCATGCCATCGCGCTCGCCGCCCATTACCGGCTGCTCGAACCGGAGCATTGAGGCTCGCGACCTGCGGGCGATCGGCCTTGCCTCGGGCGAACCCATAACCGGCGAACCTATAAATAGTGCTAGCTGTAAATGCGCTGGGCCGCTTAGTACCGTCGGCCGCAAACAAGGCTTGGGAGGGGTGCACCAAAGTGGCTCCTGCCGCGCCATGATGCGGAGCTTGGACTGTGACGGCACATGCGATCACCGAAGGATTTAGCGACTACAAGGGCTATCGCACCTGGTACCGTGTGACCGGGGACATCGTGTCGGGCAAGCTGCCCCTGGTCGTCGCTCATGGTGGACCGGGCTGCACCCACGACTATGTGGACTCATTCAAGGAGCTTGCCGGAACCGGGCGAGCCGTCATCCACTACGATCAGATCGGCAACGGCAAATCGACCCATCTGCCGGACAAGGGCGGCGACTTCTGGACCGTCGATTTCTTCCTGGGCGAACTCGATGCGTTGCTCGCCCATCTCAGCATTGCCGGCCATTATGCACTGCTCGGCCAGTCCTGGGGCGGCATACTCTCGGCCGAGCACGCCGTGCGCCGCCCTGAGGGGCTCAAGGCATTGATCCTGGCCAATTCGCTGGCCTCGATGGCGCTGTGGGTGGAAGGAGCCCGGCAATTGCGCGCCGAGTTGCCAGCCGATGTGCAAAGTGCGCTCGACCGGCACGAAGCGGCGGGAACCACCGATCACCCCGAATATGTTGCGGCGACGAAGGCTTTCTACGACCGTCATGTCTGTCGCGTCGTTCCGATGCCGCCAGAGGTCGCCCGGACATTTGCGGCAATCGAGGAAGATCCGACCGTCTATCACACCATGAACGGTCCCAATGAGTTCCACGTCATCGGCACGATGCGGAACTGGACCATCGTCGACCGCCTGCATCGGATCGAGGCGCCGACCCTGGTTTTCCGCGGCTTCTACGACGAAGCGACCGAGGCCTGCGTCCAGCCCTTTCTGGATCTTATCCCGTACGTTGAAGGCCTGGTCTTCCCGAATTCCAGCCACATGCCGCATGTGGAGGAAAAGCACGACTGCCTCAGCGCCGTCGGGCGCTTCCTGGCCAAATACGATTGACGTTCCAGCACCAGGCCTTCTGTTCCAACGGATCGTCGACACGACGCAGTCGTCGTGAGGCAGGTTCAGAAAACCTCGAACCGTCCCATTTCTCTGCCGACGCACATTGCTATGCCTCGGTGATGGCGACGCCGCGCTATGTGGATCTCCCGCAAAGGCCTGCAGGGTCGTCCATGAGGCCAAATCGCGGGCAGAATGCCAGATCACGGACAGCATAAAGGAGCCCATTCGAGCGCCTTTTCCATTGCCCGCGGAGGCGGGGGCCTAACGTTGCGGCGCAGATTGGCATGTCGCCGGCATGGCCGCAATCAGCCTGCCTTCCCCTGAACTGGCATCCCGTCGCTGAAAAACCTGACGGATACGGAGGACCAAGTTGCCGGTGGGTACGGAAAGTATCGGACCCAAAGTGTCGCCAAGTAGTTGCAACCGAATTCATTAGCCGGCGTTAAAGTGCGGGTGATCTAGCGGGGCATGGGGAGGCTTTCATGCAGACGTATCTCGTCGAGCGTATGGACGGCGACGATGTTATCTCGGTGCGCGTTGTCAACGCGCCGAGTCCGTTCAGAGCCGCAGCTATGATGACGGGCGGGCGTATTACCTTCCGAACGTGGGAAAAGGATTGGATCCGCGTGACCGACGAAAATCGGGGACAGATCTATGCCTATTGTTTCGTCCCCGGCAGCTATTCCGACACCGAAGCATCGCCGGTATCGTCCGGAAGAACCACCGAATAGGCAATATGCCTGAATAGCGGCAATTCCATCTTCGACCCCACCTTGGTCTTCGAGCCCGCCTTGGTATGTGTCCGTGTCATGCGCACCACAACAGCCAGCGAGCCCGGCATGATTGGCTCGGCCGGCGGCTTGCGAAACAGGCGAAGCGACTAACCAAGCGTCCTTGAGGGAAGATCAGGGCATCATCAGAATGATCGATGAAAAGATTGGGGCGGGGGGCGATAAGTGACCCTAATCTTAGCGTAGGCAACTCATGTCTTCGGCATATTTGGGATCAGAAGTCGCGGATCAGGATCTAGCGGTGGATTGTCAGACAACGACCTCCGATAATTGGTCAAGTGTCCCACAATACGCACTGGATCAGGGTGGTCCCGTACTGCGCCCATTTCAAAGATTGGGCGTCGATTTTACCAACATTGCGGCCTTCGATCACCTGAGAAATGTCGTCCGCCAGTACCCCGACAAGCTTGCAATCAGCGACGGCGCCAATCGTCTGACCTATTCCCAGCTCCTCCGGTCAGTCGAGACGCTGTCCCACCAGATCGCGGCGGCCGTCCCAGACGGACAGGCGATAGGGATTCTTCAGGCCAACTCGGCCTGGTATCCCATTGCCATGCTGGCAAGCATGACGGCTGGGCGGCCTTCGGTGCCACTCAACGCGCGAGATCCTAGCTCGCGTATCCTTGAAATCGTGGCCGGGGCGCGGCTCTCAGCTGTCCTGGGCGAGGGCAATGTCCGACCCGATGGTTTGCCTCACCTGGTCAGTTGGATCGATGTGTCGACCAGTGCGGCCTCGCAGACTGGGCAAGTGCCTCGTTCTTATTCCGTCTCGGTCGATGCGCCCGCCATCGTGCTTTATACGTCAGGGAGTACGGGCCGGCCCAAAGGCATCGTTAACAGCCAGCGCAGCTTGCTGTGCCGGGTCCAGCAATATGTCGATGCGTGCCACATCAACTCGGATGATGTTTTCCTGCCATTGACAGGACCCGCCACAATCGCCGGGTGCCGGGAGATTCTTGCTGCTCTTCTCACCGGCGCCACCTTGCATCTGGTCGAAGTCGAAGCGGTCGGCTTGCGCGCCGTTCAACGCCTGGTGCGATCCGAAGACGTGACAATCACCTATCTGGTGCCGGCACTGCTTCGCGCGCTTATGGCAGACGGACCTGCGGAAGCGTTCCATTCACTCAGAGTCGCCCGGATCGGTGGCGAGAAGGTGCCCTGGACCGACATCGCCCTGCTGCGCAAGGCCGTCTCCGATACGTGCCTTATCCAGATCGGTTACTCGTCAACCGAGACCACCGGCTCGCAATGGTTCCTGCCGCGAGACTGGCCAGAGCATGGAGATTCGGTTCCAGTTGGCTGGCTGCTGCCTGGAATCACCTTCGCAATTGTCGACGAAGCGGGCCGCCGCGTTCAACCGGGCCGCAGCGGAGAGCTTCTGATCAGGAGCCCGTATGTCTTGCTTGGCCATTGGGAGGACGGGGCGGTTGTGCCGGCAACATCAGACCCGCACGATCCAGGCCTTCGGATTTTCGCGACAGGTGACCTCGTTCGACTTGATGATCAAGGCCTACTGCACATCGTCGGTCGCAAGGGGCGCCAGGTAAAAATCAACGGTCGACGCGTCGAGCCAGCCGAACTCGAACGGGTGCTGCGTTGTGCATCCTCTGTCGCGGATGCCGTGGCAATCGTGACGGCCGCGAATGAGCTTGTCGCCTTTGCTGTTCCTCGGCGCTCGGCCGAAGCGACCTTTTCGGACGAGCTTCGCCAGCTTGTCAGGACCAATCTGCCGCCGCCGCTGCGTCCCTTGCGGTTGCACACGATCGCCGAGATTCCGCGTCTGCCGAGCGGCAAAGTCGACATCACGACACTTGCAGAGATGGATCTTTCAGCCAGAGAGACAGCGGCGACCGCGCGTCCGCTCGAGCCGCGAGGCAAGCTGACCGCGCAGCAGGTTGTCCAGCGGGCATGGACCAGCATTCTCAATACGCGCGTGGCGGCAGGACGCTGGGATGACGCCGGAGGAGATTCGCTGAAGCTGCTGCACTGCGTCATGGAAATCGAAAGCGCCATCGGGCAGGAACTCGGCCTTGAGGCCTTCACCGTCGGGATGAGCCTGGAGCAAATGGTCAAGGCGGTCGTGTCCGCCCAGGCAGGCGATCAAAGCGCGCGCGCCCAGAAGCACGACCCTCCCATTCTTTTTCTGTTCCCGGGGTCCGTCGGCTATGGCCCGAGCCTTGCTGCCTTTGCAGCAGCGATGGGCAAGGTGACCCGTGTTGCCCCGATCAGGTATCCGGCCCTGGCTATGATACTGCGCGGACAAGACAGCCTCGCCGATATGGCCGACGCCGCCGTCGACCAGATCCGCCGCGCCCAACCCTCGGGCCATGTACGACTTCTCGGCCATTCGCTCGGCGGCGCTGTTGCCTTCGAAGTTGCGGCGCGGCTGCTGGCAGCGGGGCGAACCGTAAAGTTCCTCGGCATCCTCGACACCAGCCTCGTCGGGGAGCGAAGCGCCCGCTGGGAGACGTTTACGCGCACAGTCAATCGAATCCGAACCAACCGCGTGTCCGCTTACCGGATGGCTTGCCGCGCCCTCGCGAAAGTCGCCGTGGCAATGAAGCGCGAGGCACAACTGGTCCAGTTTCTCGACCGCTTCGCTCAAGGACAGTTCAACGCGACGAGCTTTAGAACCAAACTGGAACTGCAAGAGGTTTTGCGCGCGCAAGCCTTCTTCCAGTGGGTGGCCGAGCCAAAGCCGGCGCTGCCGATCACAGGCACCCTGTTCCGCTGTGCTCGACCCGGAATGCCTCTGGCAATCGGCTGGGATAGCGTCTTCGCCCATCTCGACGTGATTCCGATCGTCGGCAGCCACATCGATCTGGTTGTAGAGCCTCACCTCGCCACCAATCGTCCCCTTATCGAGAAAGCGGTGGCGAAAACCTATTCGCCAATCGAGTCTCGCAAACTGGAGTACAAGCCATCGACCTGATCTCAACATTCGGCAAAGACGCCCTGGTGCTCGACGCTGGCGCGGAAGTCGATCGCATCGTCCAGATCTTGCGCCAGCAGGTCTTCGGCACGCTGCGACGTCGAGGGGTGGTTGTCGGCCTCTCAGGCGGCATCGACAGCTCCGTCGTTGCGGCGTTGTGTGTTCGCGCCTTTGGGAAAGGCAAGGTCCTCGGGATATTCATGCCGGAGCGCCATTCCTCCGGCGACTCACTGAGGCTCGGCCGCATTGTCGCCGCACACCTTGGTATCGAAACGATCCTGGAGGATATAACGCCGGCCCTGGAAGCGATCGGCGCCTATAGACGGCAGACCGAAGCAATCCAGACCGTCGTTCCCGAATATGGGGGCGGCTGGAAATGCAAGCTGGTGCTCGCCTCGGTTCTCGAGAGCAACGGTCTCAACATCACGCGCCTCACGGTTCAGGACCCCGAGGGCAGGACCGACACGGTGCGCCTGCCGTCGGCAGCCTATCTGCAGATCGTCGCTGCAACCAACTACAAGCAGCGCCTGCGCAAGATGACCGAATACTACCATGCCGACCGCCTCAACTACGCGGTAGCGGGCACGCCGAACCGCCTGGAGTACGACCAGGGCTTCTTCGTCAAGCAGGGCGACGGAATTGCCGACCTGATGCCAATCGTCCACCTCTACAAGACCCAGGTCTACCAGTTGGCCGAATATCTTGGGGTGGAGGAAGAGGTCCGGCGCAGACCGCCCACCACAGACACCTTCTCGATGGCGCAGAGTCAGGAGGAGTTCTACTTCGCGCTTCCTTATTATCTGATGGATTTGTGCCTCTACGGCTTGAACCATGGGATCGCCGACGAAGACGTCGCTGAGGCAACCGGCCTCACCGTGATGCAGGTCCAGAAGGTTTTCAAGGATATCGACAGCAAGCGGCGCGCCGCACGTTATCTTCACGCGCGGCCGTTGGTGTCCTCTTCAATGGGCGAGGGCTAGGCGATGTGCGGCATCGCCGGAATTGTGTCGCTGAGCGCCGCAGCGGCGTCCCCTTCCCGGGATGCGCTAATACGTATGGCGGGGGCGCTGGCGCATCGCGGCCCGGACGAGCGCGGCCTTTACCGGGACAGACGTGCAGGATTGGCGCATGCCCGCCTGTCCGTCATCGATCTCGCAAGCGGCCAGCAGCCACTCGCCGGCGCGGGCGACACAATGTGGATCGTCTTCAACGGCGAAATCTTCAATTACGTCGAGCTGCGACAAGATCTGGTCGCGCTCGGTTATCGCTTCCGCACACGCAGCGACACCGAGGTCATCGTCCATGCCTATCATGCCTGGGGCGAGGCCGCCTTCGAGCGAATGAATGGGCAGTGGGCAGTCGCCATCTGGGACTCCGTGGCAGGTCGTCTCGTCTTGTCTCGGGATCGGTTCGGCATCTGCCCGCTGCACTTTTGCGAGCATGGCGGACGGCTTTACTTCGCCAGCGAGGTGAAGGCCATTTTCGCGGCCGATGCGGATATACCCCGCGCCTTCGATCCAGCCGGCATCGATCAGACTTTCACACTCTGGACTGTCGCGCCGCCACAAGGCGTGTTTGGAGGAGTAAGCGAACTCACGCCGGGGCATGTCCGCATTTATGACAGCGGCGTCGTCCGGGAGCGGGCTTTTTGGAAGCCTGACTATCCAGAGGTTGACGGACCCGGCGATGATGAATTCACCGGCTCGCTTGATGACGCGGTGGAGGAAGTGCGCAGCGCCCTGGAAGCCGCGACGGCGCTCAGGATAGTACGCGCCGACGTGCCGGTCGGCTGCTATTTGTCCGGCGGGCTCGACAGCTCGCTCGTCGCCACGCTGGGGAGACGCTTCGCGGGCGAGCGCTTCCAGACTTTCTCGCTGCGTTTTGCCGACGCCGAGTATGATGAGACGCATTTCCAGCGCCTGGTTGCCGGCGTGGCCGGCAGTGACCATCATGAGGTGGTTGTTTCGCGCAGCGATATCGCTGGCATCTTCCCTGAGGTGATCTACCACACCGAGCGGCCAATCCTCAGGACCGCGCCGGCGCCGCTGTTCCTGCTCTCGAGACTGGTGCGCCAGCATGGCATCAAGGTCGTGCTGACCGGCGAAGGGGCCGACGAAATGTTCGCCGGCTACGATTTGTTCCGCGAGGGCAAGGTCCGCCGCTTCTGGGGACGCCAGCCCGCCTCGACGCGACGCTCGCGGCTGCTGGAGCGCCTCTATCCCTATCTCAGCCGCTCGCCGGTGCAGCAGCAGGCGATGGCACGCCAGTTCTTCGGGCGCGACATCCACGCCTGTGACGCGCCTGGTTTTGCGCATGGCACGCGCTGGCGTACCACAAGCGCCATCAAGCGGCTGTTTTCGGCAGACATGCGCGCTCAAACGGAGCGCCGCAACGCCGTGTCCGAGCTGCTTGCCCGCCTGCCGCCGGAGTTTTCGCGATGGGGCTCTCTTGCGCAGGACCAGTATATAGAGATTCAGACGCTGATGTCGGGATACCTGCTTTCCTCACAAGGGGACAGAATGCTGATGGCTCATTCCGTCGAGGGGCGCTTCCCGTTCCTCGATCATGGACTCGTGAGACTCGCGAATTCGCTTCCGGCCGCCTACAAGCTGCGCGTGCTCGATGAAAAGCATGTGCTGAAGCGCGTAGCGCAGCCGATCGTGCCGTCGGAAATCGTCACCCGCAAGAAGCAGCCTTACCGGGCTCCCAACGCGCTTTGCTTTGTCGCAGATGGCGCTCCGGCCTACATTCGCGAAGCACTTTCGGAGGCGGCGCTGCGCGAAGCGAACGTCTTCGATCCCAAGTCGGTTACCCGGCTCCTGAGCAAGTGCCAGGCCAGCGCCGGCGACGGCGACCTGTCCAACTCCGACAATATGGCGCTGGTCGGGGTGCTGTCGACGCAGCTTCTTCATCGGCAATTTATCGCGAGCCGTCCGAGTGGGGCTCGCACGCTCAAACTCAGCATCGATATCGACCGCGAACACCGCGAAGAGGTGCTCGCATGATGCATGGCGCCGTACCGCTCCTGCACGACTATCTCACCCACTCTGCCAGCCGGCTCGGCGAGAAGGTGGCCCTGGTGTGCGGCAATCAACGTGTCACCTATGGCGATCTTGATATGCGTTCGAACGCCATAGCGCACCATTTGACCGATGCCGGAATTGCGCGTGGCGATCGCGTGGTGGTCTTCGCCGACAACACTGTCGAGGCCGTCGTTGCGTTCTGGGCGGTGCTCAAGGCCAACGCCGTGGTGTGCATCGTCAATCCGCTCACCAAAAGCGACAAGCTTGATTATCTGCTCAACGATTGCCGCCCGACGGCACTGATCACCGACAAACACCTGCACTCGATTTTCAGGGAGCCGGCGCGGAATTGCCCATCGTTGCGCCGCATGATCGTCTCCGGGCCGATCGAACCCAGCGACCTGCAAGAATTGCCGCATGCTGTGCGCTGGGACGCCGCGGTCGCGGCAGCCCGCAGCACGCCGCCCGCGCGCCGCTGCATCGACATCGATCTCGCTGCGATCATTTATACGTCCGGCTCGACGGGCGAGCCCAAGGGCGTGATGCTGACGCATCGAAACATGATCGCCGCGTGCGCCTCGATTTCCTCATACCTGGCGCTTGCCGAAGACGAGGTGATCCTCAATGTCCTGCCGCTCGCCTTCGACTACGGTCTTTACCAGATGATCATGGCATTCGGCGCGGGCGCCCGGCTGGTGCTTGAGCGCTCGTTCGCCTTCCCGGCGCAGATCCTTGGGCTGATCAAGCAAGAAAGGGTGACGGGTTTTCCCGGCGTACCGACCATCTTCGCCGCACTCGGGGAGCTCAGGTCTCTCAGGGATCAGGATTTTTCGAGTATTCGCTACGTCACGAACACTGCGGCCGCCCTGCCGCTCAAGCACATTCTCCTGCTGCAGGAGCTGTTTTCTGGCGCCCGCATCTATTCGATGTACGGCCTTACCGAATGCAAGCGCTGCACCTACCTGCCGCCGGAGGATCTGGAGCGAAAGCCGTCGAGCGTCGGGATCGCCATCCCCAATACGGAAATGTGGATTGTCGACGAGCATGACAGGCGGGTCGGCCCCGGCGTCGTTGGTCAGCTCGTCATCCGCGGAGCGACGGTGATGAAGGGCTATTGGGGCAAGCCGGAGGCGACAGCCAGGAAGCTCAAGCCCGGCCCGCTGCCGGGTGAGCAGGTCCTATACACCGGCGACTACTGCCGGATGGACGCCGAGGGCTACCTCTACTTCGTCGGTCGCGGCGACGAGATCATAAAATCGCGCGGAGAGAAGATAGCGCCGAAGGAAGTGGAAAACGTGTTGATGAACATTGCGGGCGTGCGGGAAGCCGCGGTCATCGGCGTTCCGGACGAGCTGCTCGGGCAAGCAGTGAAGGCATTTGTCGTGATGGAGCAGGGAAGCATGATCGGTGAAAAACAGTTGCAGAAAGAGTGCCAGAGACGGCTGGAAAACTTCATGGTTCCGAAGTCCATCGTCATCGTACCCAGTCTGCCGATGACCGACACGGGCAAGCTCAAAAAAACGGCCCTGTCATGAGTCGGTACCAGGGCGAAGTTGATCAGCATTCATCTTTTGTACCGGAGGCGAAATCAATGTTATCTACCAAGGATAGAACCGATACCTGCAGCGAACAAATTCGCGCTTTCCTGGCTTCGAATTTCTATATAGCCGATCCCGAGAGCCTGGAGAGCGACACCTCGCTCCTCGACCAGGGCATCGTGGACTCGACGGGTGTGCTCGAGGTTATCGGCTTCATCGAGGAGACCTTCGGCATCACGGTCGAAGACAGCGAGCTGCTGCCGGAGAATCTCGATTCCATCGAGGGAATTGCGCAATACGTCATGCGCAAGAGAAACTGACGCAAGAGAAACTGATTCCCGAAATCTCGCGCAACTCTGTTTTCAACTTCCCGGCCGTTTCTAGCCGCGACAGCGCGTCTACCTGCCGCGGCTGCGATGCTTACGCCTGCGCCCTCGTATGTCCCACAACCACCCTGCCCTCACCGGCCTGGTTGGTGACTGCCCGGATACTCTCATAGGCCTTGGAACGCTCGAGCAAACTCATGACCTGCCGGTCCTGGCCAAGCCCCACCTCGAAAAGCAGGATGCCTCCGCGCCGCAAATAGCGCGGCGCCTCCTTGAGCACCCGCATGTGGATGCTCAGGCCGTAGGGGCCGGCTGCGAATGCTTCACGCGGCTCGAGCTCGACCAGATGCGAACGGTCGCCCTCGAGCCGTTTTTCCGAAATGTAGGGCGGGTTGCAAACGATCACGTCGATCGTGCCGTCGAGCTCCAACCCTGAGAAGGCGCTGAACAAGTCGCCCTGAAGCACCGTTACCCGGTCCTCGATTTCAAGATGGGTGACGTTGCGGCGCGCGACCTCCACGCATCCGTCGGTAAGATCGCTTGCCCACACGCGCGCGGTGGGAGCGTGGTGCGCGATGGCGCACGCCAGATTGCCCGCCCCACAGCACATGTCGACAACGCGAGGCACCGGCAGGTTCAGTTGGCTCAGGACATCGAGAGCGGCCTTGCCGAGCAGTTCCGTTTCCGGCCGAGGAACAAGCGCACCGGGCGAGACCAGCAACTGCAATCCCATGAAGGTGCTGCGCCCCCTGCCGTAGGCATCGGCAACATTGATCTCTTCGCTCACGACACTCGCCTCCCCGATTTAGCCGGCGTTGGTGGCCGACAATTGCGTACCGATGAAGTGTATCTCAAAACCGTTTAACTCTCGATCGACAAAATCAAAACCGATCCCTCCCCAGACGCTTTGAAGCCTTGATGCTACAAAGATGACCATAAGCTTCTGCGCCGTGTCATGATTAGGAATATCTCCTTACTCGACCCGGTTATCCCCAGCCTAGCGAGCCGGTTGCCGAATTCTCAGCCTGGCGTCACGATTTTGCTACATTTTAATCAAAGAAGGCACGTATGTAAGCAATTCGTAATGTTTCCAGCAGCGGGGCGGGGCTGCTGCTTCCCGGAAGGTTAAAGTTTGTCCCTCATCGAAAGAATCGACGAGATTGCGCGGCAATTTCGCGTCAACGAGCGCACATCATGAAGTCGACCAAAGGGCGCTCGCTCGATCTCCGCTCCGCAATGTTCGGCTGTGTGCACGGCCTCGTCGGCGTAGGCGTTTTCTCGGCATTGATAAATATCCTCGCCTTGACCGGCTCCGTCTACATGCTCCAGGTCTATGACCGCGTGCTGCCTTCGCAGAGCGTGCCGACTCTTGTCGGATTTACAGTCGGGATGCTGGGACTTTACGCGGCCTATGGGCTCCTCGATTTTGTGAGGCTTCGCCTGTTGGTCCGCATCGGCAGCCGCCTGCATAGAAATCTGCAGCAAAAAGCGTTCGCAGCCTCGCTTTCCCTGCCCCTCGTCGCCGGGCCGGATGCGAACCGGGTACACCCGCTTCGTGATCTGGACCAGCTACGTGGCTTTCTTTCCGGGCTCGGGCCGACAGTCTTATTCGACGCTCCCTGGATACCATTTTATATGGTGGTCATCTATCTGCTGCACCCCGCGCTTGGCGTGCTGGCAACGCTCGGCGCATGTGCCGTTGTGTTTTTGACGGTGGTTGCCGAGATCATCGGCCGCAAACCTGCGGCTCGTGCATCTGAGACACTCGTAGCGCAGCGGCTTCTGGCCGACTCCGGCCGCCGCAACGCAGAGGTTGTTCAGGCGATGGGCCTTTCCGCCCCGCTTAGCCGGCGCTGGAACGAGGTCAGTCATCTTTATCTGAAGAACCAGGAACGGCTCTCCGACGTCGTCGGCGCAGCAAGCTCACTGTCGAAGACGCTCCGAATGGCCCTGCAATCATGTGTGCTAGGGCTTGGTGCCTACCTTGTGATCGGCGGCGAGGCCTCGCCTGGCGTGATCATTGCATCGTCCATATTGCTGGGCCGCTCGCTGGCGCCGGTCGATGTGGCGATCGCAAACTGGAGAGGGTTTCTGGCAACCCGCAAAAGCTATACCGAGCTGTCGGCAGCCCTGGATGCTTTTGATAGCCAGCAAGAGCCAATGGAACTGCCCGGCCCGAAGGCTGAGCTTGCGGTCGAGGAATTAACCGTCGCGCCACCAAGCCTGCAGAAGCCCACCATCTTCAATGTAAGCTTCCACTTGGCGAGAGGCGCAGGGTTGGCGGTCGTCGGCCCGAGCGGCTCCGGCAAGACCACGCTCGTGCGCGCTTTGGTCGGGGCATGGAAGCCGCTTCGTGGCACGGTAAGACTGGACGGCGCCTCGCTCGATCAGTGGAATTCAGAACTGCTCGGCATTCATATTGGCTACCTTCCGCAGGACGTTGAGCTGTTCGACGGGACGATCGCCGACAACATTTCGAGGTTCGGCGGCAAGCGCGACGCAAAAGGCGTGCTGGCAGCTGCCAAGGCTGCGGGCGTGGACAAGATGATCATGCGTCTTCCGCAGGGTTTTCAAACACGCATCGGAGAAGGCGGCGCGGCCCTTTCGGCTGGGCAGAGGCAGCTCGTCGGGCTTGCCAGGGCACTTTACGGCGATCCATTCCTCGTCGTTCTTGACGAACCAAATTCCAATCTGGATGCAGACGGTGATGCTGCTTTGGCCGGCGCAATCCTGGCAGTGCGTCAGCGCGGCGGTATCGTGATCGTCGTTGCGCATCGCCCCTCCGCTCTCGTCAACATCGATCAGGTACTCGTCCTGTCGAACGGGATGCTCCATTCGTTCGGCTCGCGCGAAGACGTTCTGGCAAATGTGATCCGGCCCTTCCCGCGCCCGGACAAGACAAACATTGTCGTTCCGCTGCAGCACGGTGCAAGCGGGCATGCGTGAGGTATTGCTTAGTGTCTAACGTGACCATGTCGTCATATGCTGCGGTTGGCGGCGAAGGCCAGCCGACCGGGGAGAAGCCGGAGCCGGATGGGATTCGAGCCAATCTACCCTGGGATACTCTGGTCCGGAGCCTAGCAGCACATTGTCGTTCCGCCGCACAAAGGTGCAGCCGGGCATATGCGAGGTATCGCTCTGCTGTTGCCGTGTCGTCATACGTCGCGGCCGGTGGCGAAAGCCGTTCGTTGGAGACGAAGCCAGAGCCGGATGGCATCCGGGCCAATCTGCTCTTGGGCCTGGCAACCAGCTTGCTGTTGATCTTTGGCGGAGGGCTCTGGTTGGGATTGACCAAGATTGCCGGCGCGGTGATTGCGCCCGCAACCGTGGTGGTCGAAAGCAACATTAAAAAAGTCCAGCATCAAACCGGCGGCACCATCGGCGGAATCTTCGCGCAGGACGGCGATCATGTGAAGGCCGGCGATGTGTTGGTCAGGCTGGACAACACATTGACCCGAGCAAACCTGCAGATAGTCACCGAGGACCTCAATCGCGCCACCATTCGTCTGGCCCGACTGGAGGCCGAGCGCCAGGGTCTGCCGGAAATGCAGATCCCGCCCGACCTTCGCGCTCAAATGGGCGACCCGCAAGTGGTGGCACTTGTCAGTGGCGAGCGTGCCTTGTTTGAAAGCCGTGCTGCGGCGCTGGCTGGCCAGAAGGCACAATTACAAAGCCGCGCGAAGCAGCTGGAACGTCAGATCGATGGCCTCAAATCGCAGCAGTCTGCAACGGACGAGTCTCTGGATCTGCTGACCAAGAACCTTGCGGATGTCGAATCTCTCTACGCAAAGAAGTTGGTGTCCAAGGAGAGGTTGAGCAATGTCAGCCTGGACAAGACCCGGGCTCGCGGCGAATCGGGACGCCTTGTCGCAGCGATAGCAGAGGTACAAGCTCACATCAGTGAAACGGACCTGCAGGTGCTTCAGCTCGACGAACAAATGCGGAGCGACGTGACCAACGAACTTCGCGAAACGGAAGCCAAGCAGACCGAGCTCAGCGAGCGCCAGGTGGTGGCCGAAGACGAACTCAGCAGGACAGACATTCGTGCCCCGCAATCGGGCACAGTGCAAGAATCCTCGGTCCATACCGTAGGAGGCGTGATTGGCGCAGGAGAGGTGCTCATGATGATTGTGCCCGATTCCGACAACCTTGTCGTCGACGCTTCCATTCCTCCGTCGCGTATCGATGAGATTCATCCCGGACAGCAGGTGTCGATCCGCTTTCCAGCGTTCGACGCCGGCACCACACCTGCTTGCGAAGGCTCGGTCAAGCGCGTCTCAGCGGATCTGATCAAGGATCAGCAACGCCAGCTTTCCTTTTTTTCGGCGCGCATCGACGTCGAGAATGAAGCGACGTGCCTGACAGGAGAGAAAATACTCAAACCGGGGATGCCCGCCGAAGTCCACATAAGAACCGACGAGCGCAGTGTCTGGTCCTACTTGATGAAGCCCCTTACCGACCAGTTTTCCAGGGCCTTCAGGCAGTAAAGCGGTTGCGAAACGCGGCCCGATCTATCGGGTCGCCGCATTTTCGAGAGCGCTGCTGAATCTGACCTCGATCGTGTCTCCCGGCATGACCTCGGTGTCTTCTTGGGCAAGCTGTTTTCGCCATTCTTCGCCGACCTTGCGAATGATCGTGACCTCGGCCTGGACCTTCTCGCCGGCAACCGGCAACGGCAGTGCGGCAGCTCCCGTGGGCTGCAACTTTTGGCTGGCGGCGCGAAGCCTTGCGCTGACGTCGGCAAGGCGCACGTTGGTATCCTTCAACTCGATCAGCAGACCCATCCGCCTTTGGTTGTCATTGCGTTCGTGCTGTCTGGCAAAATCGTCCTGCTGACGTCGTGCTCTCATAAGCTCAACCGACGTTTCGAGTGCCCGGCTGGAAGAGAGAACCAAAGCGCGCCGAACGTCGGCGAGCCGGTTGTTGGTGAGATTTCCGGACTCAAACGCTTTCCTTACGCGCGCCAGATCGTCTTCGTCCGCCTTCACCCCATCCGCTTCGGCCTGCTCGCGTTTGAGCAAGGTCTCGGTTTGTGCGGCGGCATCCTTGCCGCTTTTATCCAGAAAGCCCTGCTCTTGCTGGAAGTTGTCCAACGAGAGCTTCAGCCCTTCCGCTTCAGCCTGCGCGATCGCCGACGCAAAACTTGCCGGCAAGGGAGATCCTTGTGGTGGCCGCATGTCGAAAGTCGGTTTGTCCTGAAGTTCGGCGCGGATGCGGGCGCTATGAAAATAATCTCTCGTATATTCCCCCCAAAGCGACTCGTAATCGCGCCGCAGATCCACCGGATCTGGGCCAACCTGGTTTGCCCGGGACCGCAAAAGGCTGAAACCGCCTGACACGGCAATCGCCTGCCGCACGGTCATCAGCGGGCGGTAGGCCTGCTGTCCGGGAGTGAGCACGTCGCCGGTCACATAGATCGGCCTGTACTCCGCAACCACGGCGGTCACGTCTGTCGGCTTGATGACGATCATTTGCTCCCGCCCATCAGGCAGACGCTGGTGGAATATCTTGGTCGGCAAGATCGTCTGCATGCGCGTTTGCAGTTCAGCCGGAGTTAAGCCGCCCACCGAAACCATACCGACTTCGGGAAGCGCGATCGTGCCGTCCATCTGGACCACCGCACGTTGCGTTCGCTCCGGGATGGAGGCAATTCCAATCTCGACGGTGTCGCCGGCAGAAAGTCGATAGGCGACCCGCGGTTCCGCTGCAGCAGCCATATCCATGGCAGCCAGCATGCCGAGCACGACAATAAGGATTCGATCAACGAGGACCATGGGCGACAATCTCCTTCTGGCTCGAATCCGGCGATACCGCGGCCGCAATCAACAGCGGAGCCAATCCTCCCGGGCGAAAGCTCATGTCATGTAACCCATTTCGTGTCGCACCCGGCCTTCGCTGAGGCGCCCTTGCCACCATCCGATGGTCCGCTCCAATCCTTCGCGCAGGCTGGTCTGGGCACGCCATCCAGTCTTGCTTTCGAGGAGCGAAGAATCGGCCAGCAAGGCACGCACCTCGGAATTCTGCGGCCGCAGGCGGCGCTCGTCCCGGTGGATTGGTTTCTTGCAGCCACTCAACTCGATCACCAGATCCAATATGTCCGAGATCGTCACAGCGCGCTGGCTTCCGGCATTGTAGGCATGGCCAAATTCGAGCTCGGCGGAACCTGCGGTCAAAAACGCCGCCGCGGTGTCTTCCACGAAAGTAAGATCGCGGATCGGGCTTGTGTCTCCCACCATGATCGCCGGGCATTTTTTGTCGAGAGCCTGGCGTATAATGGTCGGTACGATGGCCCGCTCACTCTGGCGCGGGCCGTACGTATTGAAGGGCCGCATGATGACCACGGGGATGTCGAACGATCTGGCGTAGGACTCCGCCATCATGTCCGCCCCGATCTTGGATGCCGAATATGGTGACTGTCCCTGCAACGGGTGGGATTCGCTGATAGGCATTGTCAGCGCGGTGCCGTAAACCTCGCTTGTCGAAGTGTGCACTACACGCTCCGTCTCCCATTGGCGCGCCGCTTCGAGAACGTTGACCGTGCCCAGGATGTTGGTCTCCACATAGGACTGGGCAGCGGCATACGAATACGGGATAGCTATCAGTGCGGCGAGATGAAACACGACCGCCTGGCCACGCACGATCCGGTTAAGGAACGCGCTGTCGCGAACATCGCCGCGGACGAGATTCAACTGGCGTCGTATGGTGTCAGGCAAATCGTCCAGCCAGCCGTGGCTGTCGAAGGAATTGTAGAGTGCCAGCGCGGTGACGTCGGCGCCGCTGCGGACGAGTGCTTCGGTGAGATGAGAACCGATGAACCCGTCGGCACCCGTAACCAGAACTTTCCTGCCCTTGTATGCCATGACCCAAGCGTTCCCCCTATGACGTGAGGCACTGACTTTGCAAATCCACGAGAGCGCGGATGTCCCCCCTGCTCTCAAGGTCCAATCGGCGGCGGCGAAACCACGCCAAGCACCGCCAGCAAGCCGCGCACCATCCACACAACATCGGAGCCGATCGTGCGCTGCGGATAATAGGAAAGGTCGAGCCTGGCTTTGGCAGGAAACAGAACCTGGCGATAGAACAGTAGCGGGTCCACCGATCGCGGATAGAAACGGGCTTCATGCCGGAAGAGAACCTGGGCTGGACCCAGCAAGCCTGGCTTGTATTGTAAAACGTCTTCGAAGCCCCCGCGAAAACAATCGGCGAAGGCAAGGCTCTCCGGGCGTGGCCCGATGATTGCCATCTCGCCTCTGAAGACGTTCCAAAGCTGTGGCAGTTCGTCGAACTTGGTGACGGCGAGGAACCGTCCTATTGGCGTCATGCGGCTGTCATCGGCCATGGTCAGAGCCAAGCCACCGGGGTCGCATTGCACGCTGAACTTGCGGAACTTGTACATGCGGAATGGGCGAGCACCGGCCCCGACGCGGGTCTGTGTGAAGAAGATGGGCCGCCCGCCTTCCAGCAGCAGCGCCACGGCAATCAGCAGCATCAGCGGGGCGAAGACGATCGCCGCGGCTGCAGCAATGACGAGATCGATTGCTCGTCTCGCAGACCCATGGGCGGCGCTCGAGACGTTAGACCGGTGAATGGCTAGGTCCAGGGCATTCATGCGGCTGTTCCTGTCTGAGCGCAATTATTGACCGCCGCGGCAAGAGCGACGACTACCGATTCGACCAATGGCGCGGTGATCTGCGGATGCAGCGGTACAGTCAGTTCGCGCTGCGCGAAATCTTCAGTGCGCGGTAAGTGAGTACCGGGAATGAGCTCACGATAGAGCGTCATCTGGTGCACCGGCGGGTAGTGGATAGTGGTTTGTATCCCTTGCCCGCGCAGTGCGTCGATGACGTCTTGCCTGTCGGCGTAACGTGGCAAAAGGATAGGCATGATGTGGTAGGCCGACGTCCGCGGCTCGTGGAACGGGATGGTCACGGCCGGGCAATGCTTCGCTATGAGACGTCGATACAGCATGACCAGGATACGCCTGATCTCATTCCACTCCTGCAGATTTTGCAGCTGGACCAGTCCGATCGCAGCCCGCAATTCATCCATGCGATAGTTGAATCCGAGCATGGTGACATCATACTGAGGGGTGCGGCTGTTCAGCCTTTGACGTGTCCCGGTGGTCATCCCATGTCCACGCGCCTGGCGGATTGTCTCGAGCAGACCGGCATCCCTGGCGATCACAGCCCCGCCTTCCGCCGTGGTCATGTTCTTGTTGCCGTAGAAGCTGAAGGCGGCTGCGGCACCAAATGTCCCCACCTCCTTCAAGCCCGGCGCATGCGCCGCGTCCTCGACGATGTGCAGCCCCCGGGCACGGGCGAGCCTCTGCCATTGTTCCCGATCGGCGAGGTAGCCGGCGAAATGAACGAGAATGATTGCCTTGGTGCGGGCCGTGCATTTCGCTTCGGCTTCCACGATCGACATCAGCGGCACGTCGGCTGATTCGATGTCGACGAAAACCGGCGTCGCACCGACATAGAGGACCGCATTTGCGGTCGCCACGAACGTCAAGGATGGCACCAGCACCTCGTCGCCCGGTCCGATGCCAAGTGCGTGCAAAATGAGATGAAGCGCTGCGGTGCAAGAACTGACCGCGACGCAATCCTCCGCATCATGAACGTCGGCAAAAGCTTGTTCGAAGGCTCGTACCTGCTCCCCCATGGTCAGCCAGCCGCTGTCGATGACCTTGGTCAAAGCAGTCTTCTCCGGCACACCCAAGATCGGGGCACTGACCAAGAGCATCACAACCTCCTAGACTGATAACTGTGGGAACCGGGCTCGTGACTTCATCATGCAGCCGTCGCAGTGACCTCGATCGAGGCCGACTGGTCTTCCCAGGAAATGGTCTGTGCGTTCTGAAAATCGTCGACGCGCCCGATATCGAGCCAGAGACCCTCATGTTTGTACACGTGCACGGTTGTGCCGTTCTGCATCATCTGCAGCATCAGGTCGTCGAACCCAAAGGGTATGCCGGATGGGATAAACTGCAGAACATCCGGGTTCATGCAGTAAATTCCCATGCTGACCAGATGCGAAAGCGTCGGCTTCTCGCGAAAGACCTGCACGGTATTGTCGACTTCGTCGATGACGCCGAAATCCATCTTGATCAGGCGACAGGCTGTTGCGATCGTCACTGGATCGGTGTGCTTACGGTGCGCTGCTACAAATCGACTGAGGCTTAGATCCGTGAGGACATCGCCATTGAGAACGATGAATGGCTCCGTCAGTTCATCCCTGATCAAAGACAGTGGCCCGATGGTGCCAAGCGGCTCCATCTCCTGCGTATATCGAATTTTCAGGTTCCACTGCGAGCCATCTCCACACACGGTGCGGATCAAGTGGCCGAGATACCCGGTTGTAATATAAACTTCCTGAATGCCGTTGCGTCGCAACCATTTCAGAAGCATCTCGAGAACCGGCCGTGCGCCGATCGGCATGAGCGGCTTCGGCAAGACCGAAGTGAAGGGGCGGAGGCGTGTTCCCATTCCTCCACATTGAATAACCGCTTTCATCCTGGTCCTCCCTTGTTCATTCGGCCTGAACGCTATCGTCACGGGCCGGCTATCCTGCCCTGGTCAGCACCCGGGAAACGCGTTCTTGTCCCCTCAGAAGAACCGGTGAGATTTCCCGTAGAAGACCGGTGAGATTTCTCCACTGTCCCCTGATCCGGACATTGCATCTGGATGGTATGTGGCCGTCAGGGTGGATGTCGTCGTGCATTCGAATGGTAACAATTCAGCCGTTTTGCTGTTCTATATCTTTAGACCTATAGCACTGCTGAACGGCCGGCCGGTCTGTCAGCCGTCCAAAAGGTCAGAACGTATGTTCGACGACGTTCGGCGGGTTTCGCTCACAAGGGGCAAAAAAAGAGGAGCGTTTCCCGTCATTTAAGATTATATTAGAAATCTGGCGTTTGCGGTGTTGGGGGTGCCGCAGCGTCGGCTGGATGAATCGACGAGTGGATGGCCACGACTTTCAGGCCATTACCGTTCAATCCATTCAGATTGGCGTTGGGGTAGTTCAATGTATCGAATCGTCATCGCCGACGATCACGGCTTGTATCGTCGCGGCTTGCGATTGGCACTGACCGCAGGCATTCCAGGTGTGGAGATCTTTGAAGCGTCTTGTTTCGACGCGGTGCTCAGTTTGCTGGCAGAGCAGTCGTTCGTGGATCTTGCGATCCTGGATCTGAATATGCCGGGCCTGTTCAATCAAGAAGTGCTCGGCGGGATCCTGTCTGCCTATCCGGACACGCGATTTGCGATCGTTTCCGGAAACGATTCACGCTCGGAAATACTCACGGCTCTGTCGATCGGGCTTCACGGCTACATCGTAAAATCGCAGACGGACGAAGAGGTTGTTTTGGCCGTCAATGAAATCCTCTCCGGCCGCATCTATGTTCCTGCACTTCTGTCACGCCCGGGAGCGACGCAAACAACCCACGCGCATACCCATTCCGACGACAAAGGCCCACAGAGGCGTACCGCTGGCGTCAACCTTGGCAGGCTGACCTCGAGGCAAAAGGAAGTCCTCAAGCTGATGGCGGAAGGCTATTCAAACAAGGAAATTGCGCGCGATCTGGAAATCGCAGAGGCGACCACGAAAATCCACGCTGCTGCGGTTCTGCGTGAATTGGGGGTACGCAATCGGACCGAGGCTGCCGTTATGCTGAAGACTTGGCTTTCGAGACATGCCAGCTAGAGCGCCGCGCGTCCTTTTGGACGTGCAAACGGCGTCCCAAGACTCCTCATGTATTTTACTGCATATCCCAAAGCCGCGGCGCAGCTTTGGGCCGACGACATTCTTGGAAGGAACCCTTCGCATCTCAAAGGCCGCTCAGCGCGATCCGCCTTTAGATATCTGCTTTCCGATTGGAGTACTGCACTAAAATCCGATTTCCTTGCGTGACAGCCGCAGCGAATACCGCAACCCTTGGTCCGATATTTCCAGCCTGGGAGAGTGACCGACAAGCGGCGCTCCATCCACTCCGATTATCATGGAACCGAAGCCATGACGGACTACGCTTGAGGTCCTACGCCGCCCCGATTCCACCCACTCGAACACGATATCACTGCCTGTTTCTTCAGGTGCGAACGTCCAGCTTACGTCGATCCGGCCTTTTGGATCGGCAAGCGCTCCATATTTCATGGAATTGGTGGCAAGCTCGTGAACGATCATTGCAAAACTCTCGGCGGCGCCTCCCGACATCGCCACGGAAGGACCGGTGACCGATATCGCACGTGTTCCAATATATGGGTGCAATTCTTGCGCAACGAGATCGTTTATCGCCCCCGATACGCTGCCGTTGCGTGAAAGAAGCAGATGGGTTGCCTCGAGCGCGCGTATCCGGTCGATCAGCATTTCCTTGTATTTGGCGACATTGTTTCCGGGAACATCGACCATTTTCACGAGCGCCGTGATCACCGCGAAAACGTTGCCGAATCTGTGACGCTGTTCGAGCATGATGCGCTCCCGCTTCTTTGCCGCGGCGCGCAGCAGCGTGGTTTGTCGTCTCTCGCTCAGGTCGGCAGCCACTCCAAGCCGCTGTCCACCATCATCATGTCTTTCCTCCCTTCCGCGCAGCGCAACCCAGCGGATATGTCCGTCCGGTCGGCGGACGCGTATCTCAACATCGTAATTCGTGACCGATGGTGCGGCCTTTCTCGATGCCGCCAGCTTTGGCCAGTCCGCCGGATGAACGACAGCTGACAGCTCCTCCAAACTGCGGCTATTGGCCTGGGCCAGGCCGAGAATGTCCCAGAACGTGTCCGAGCCCGTGACTATCCCGCCTTTAAGGTCTATGCGCCACGTGGCCAAGCGTCCAGCAGACAGAGCGAGGTCCAGCCATTCCTTCTGGGCCCGAAGCGCTTCGTGAACAGCGCGTCGTTCCGAAATATCGTCGACCACCACGAAGATGCTCTCCGAGAGGCCACCCTCGGGCACGGACGAAGAAAGCGTTAGCCTGGCCCAGAATGCCGTACCGTCCTTTCGTGACAGACGCACCTCCGAAACGAACGAAGAAATGTCATTGCCCAGCCTCGCCAGCAATTGCGCCAAGGTATCCCGGTCGTTCGGATGGGCGAGCGTATCGAGCTGCAATTGGGCAAGCTCCTCCTCCTTGTACCCGGTCATCTCACAAAGGCGTCTGTTGGACTGCAGCAACTCACCTTTCTTGTTGGTGTTCGCGAATCCCATGGCAGCACGTTCGAAGGCCCAACGATAGCGGCTTTCGGTCGCCTCGACGGCAGCGAGCCTGGCCTCCGCGACTTCCAGCAACTCACGCAAGTCCTGCCGCAGACGATGGAAGGTCATGGCAATCACGCCACCCGAAACCAGAAGCAGGATTGCGCGTGCCCAATCTCCACTTGAAATCTGATCGTGTCCTCGTGCCCACAGCCCGACAGCCACCATCAGAATGGTCGCAGCGAGCGCCGGTACGCGGTCTTCGAGATAGGCGATAATAATAATAGCCGGAATAAATTCCAGAAAACTGGCGCCTTGCCCAATATAGGCTGACGATTTTATTTCAAATATCAGTGTGGCAGCTAACACCGATGCAGAGGCAATATGAGTTAGCAATCTGCCCGACGGGTTCGAATTCGACCTGCGCGACTGCGAGCTCATGGACATAGACTACAACCTTCTGACTAGCCCGTCGAGACTAGAGCAAAAAACGTACAGCTTAGTACCACTGCCGGATTGCCATACCGCTATCATAGCGCGCATTTTATCGGACGCAGCGGGGCCTAAGAGCTGCCTTAGAACTGTCGGATCATATTAAGTTTTCAAGGTGGTGATGAACGTATTATCCGTCAGCGCATAGAAGACTAGAATCCAGCTACACATAGAAGACTACATGAATCCCGAATATTTATTTCGGGCGTGTGAAACTTTGGGTTAGGGGTAGAAAATGAATCTGATCGATAGACAGGTCGATGCTTCGAGCAATCGGTACATTGTTACGAGGACCAAGCATAATTTTGAAGCGCGGAATACGCGGCCCTCTTCTGGTCACCTTCCCGATCGCGCATCGGATCCATTGGACGCAAGGTTCGGCGAACCAAAAGGCCGCAGTCTGGAATCCATAACCGGCGTGCTTGATCGCATTGGCTGTGGCTATCTCGTGCTGAATCGCGAAAGAAAAGTAGTCGAGTGGAACGCAGCCGCCCAAACCACGCTTGAGCGCCAGGGCGAAGCGGCCGACACGGCGAGCGGACTTACGGCCGCCCTAAGGCGGCTGATCGCGAATGTTCCGGGCCAATTCCTGCCGGGCTCGTTGTCTTGGGTGGTGATCCGCAGCAGGGGCGACCGACCGGTGATACTGAACGAGAACGGCGTTATCGCTCCCGACGGAACGAGCATTGTGGCGCTGCTGGATCGCGACAACAGGTCGGGGCCAAATCCTCGGACGCTGCAAAGAATGTTTGGCTTGACGAGCGCAGAAACGCACCTCGCCTTGCGCTTGGCCCAGGGCGACGCACCTTTGGAGATCGCTCGCAGCTGGCGTCTCAGCCGCACCACGATCCGTTCCCAGCTTGCCTCGCTGTTCGCCAAGACCGAAACAAAACGCCAGGCGGAACTGGTGGCTCTTCTTGGGCGTATTTCGGTCCTGCCGTAAGGCCGGCCACTTAGATCCAATCGCCAGACGTCGGCATCCGCCCGGGATTCAAACTACGCAAGTTGGCGTGTCATGACTTGGCAGGTCGTGCACCGCATTGCGCACTCCACTAGGTTCGATGCGCCAGCGTAAATATCGAAAGCCGCAATCCCGGACCGGCTATTCGGTACTGTCGAACGGATTCGAAAGGCGACAAGTGGACAACGATCTATGCAGCGATTCTGTCCTTGCCGCAGCGGAGAAGATGGAAATCGCTCGATCCCGTTCGGACCGCGCGGTGAAGAAACTTGCACGGACAGGACCGATCGTCGTCACCGGCGCCGCGGGCTTCATTGGTTTTCACGTGGCCTCACGGCTTTTGCGTCTTGGTGTCAAAGTCGTGGGCGTCGACAATTTCACGCCCTATTACGATCTGCGGCTCAAGGAAGCGCGGTTTGCACGCCTCTGTAGCGAGGCGAAATTCACGCCGGTACGAATGGATCTGGCGGATGCCGCGCGCGTTCAGTTGCTGTTTTCAAACGTTCGCCCCTCACACCTTGTCCATCTCGCGGCTCAGGCCGGCGTGCGTCATTCACTTGTTGACCCGCACGCCTATGTGCAATCGAATATAGTGGCGTTTCTCAACGTCCTTGAGGGCTGCCGGCATCATGGCGTCAGTCATCTCGTCTACGCCTCTTCGAGCTCCGTCTACGGCTTGAATCGAACCATACCGTTTTCCGAAAACCACGGCGCCGATCATCCCGTCAGCTTCTACGCCGCCACCAAGCGTTCGAACGAATTCATGGCGCATTCATACAGCCATTTGTTCGGCCTGCCCGTGACCGGACTGCGCTTCTTCACCGTTTATGGCCCTTGGGGCAGGCCCGACATGGCCGTCTACTTGTTCACGCGCGCGATCGTCGAGAGCAAACCAATTGAAGTAGCCAATGCCGGCCGCGTGTGGCGAGATTTCACCTATATCGACGATATCGCTGAGGGCGTGGTTCGAGCACTTGCTACACCGCCGCAGCCAGATCCGAATTGGGACCCTTGCACCGCCGACCCTGCCACAAGTTCCGCGCCGTATCGCGTCTACAATATCGGCAACGACCGGCCCGAGGAGATCAACCGGCTGATTTCGATCATCGAGACCGCTCTTGGCAGCCGGGCAGTTCGCGTGGATGTGCCGTTGCCGCCTGGCGACGTTCTGGAGACGCGTGCCGACGTCAGCGATCTTCGCCAGGCCGTCGGCTTCGCCCCGGCAACACCGCTAGAGGACGGAGTGCGACGCTTTGTCGAATGGTACCGGGACTTTCATGGAACGGATGCCGCGGCCAGCATACGGCAACAGACGTTGGTGAATGAGGCCACCGTGTAGGCCGCGGGCCCTGTCGGGCGATGATCTGCCACTCGGCGCGTAACGCGTCGGCCACAAAGCCGCTCTCGCCAGTCTCTATCCGACACAACCCTGGACTCGAAATTCCTGAACGCTGATGCCGTCGCGTATCGGGGCGCGACGGTCTCAAATCAGCGCAGGAACCAATGTCGCCGCTGGCCTTCGACTGCGTGCGTTCTGAACGATGTTAGCGCAAAGATCAGCCCAGGGATAATTTTCAGCCGTTTGCTGATGTAGATCGACATCGCCACATTCCAAATCGCCAACGCAAGCGCGAGGCCCACTGCGGCGCCCGGCGCGCCGTAGAGCGCAATTCCTGTGGCACAGCCTATGATACTGGCCGCAGCGCCGACGATCATGGTTGCGGCTGCCGCCCATTCGTTTCCGGTCATCATCAAGAGGAGCATCTGGGGTCCGCACAGCGCGACAAAGACATATCCGAGAATGAGTATCCGCGCGACGGGTGCCGCGGTACTGAAATCCCCGCCGAACCAGCTCAACAGAGGTTCAATAATCGCAAGCATCGGGATGGCCATCGTTAGAGCCCCACCAGAGGAAAGTAGGGCGGCCCGTGAAAACAGCTGCTGCAGAGCCAGCCGATCGCCTCGGGCATGAAGGGCAGCCGCTGTCGGCGCAAACATCGTAGAGACGGCAACCAGGGAAAGGCTCACAAGCAAGGCGACGTTCAATCCCAATGCGAAAATGCCTGCTTCGCGAATGTGATGCGTCCAGCCCAGCACCATGACTCCGGCCCGGCTGATGAAAACATCGAGCCCAGCCATGAGCATCATTGGCGGAACCGCGGACCACCATTCCCGCGACTCGTCGCCTGGCTGAACCTGCCGCAAGCCAGGCGGCTGAAATTTTGTCGCCATGACGAACACCAGGCCGACCGTGATGGCTGAACTTGCCAGCACCGCCTGCATCACCAAGGGTGCGTTGGGGGTCCATGATCCGGATAAGCCCGCCATTCCCAGCAACGTCAACAAGAGGCCGTCGCGCACTATGCGTTCCGGCAGGAGGGCCGAGACACCGCCGCCGAAAGCACGAACAAGTGTTGCGCCCAAAGCGTAGGCGGTGACCAAAGGCACTGCTGCCATGCCTAGCAGCTGGCTGATTTGAAGCTCCTTGTGAGAAGGATCTGAAAAGAAAAAGATCAAGGCGGCGCCAACGATGCCGAATAGTGTCGCCGCCGCCAGCGACCTCTGCAGAGCAAACCTGATTACGCCGTGTACCAGGTCAAGCCGCCCTTTGGCACTGTAGGCGGAGACGAAACGCAACAAGGATACATGGAAACCAAGCGTTGCAAGATAGGCAAGCACCGAGGTCCAGGCCAGAACATAGGAGTAGATGCCATAGCTGGTGGAGCCAACGATGCGCGCAATCAATAACTGCGCCAAGCTGGTCAAGCCCGCACCCCCGATATAGACCAAAAGAGCGAAGATGCTGGCATAGCCGAGACCCCGGCCCGTGTCCTCCTTGTGCGGCAAAACCATATTCGTTGGAGCAACGGAGGCCGCAGGGAAGCGGGCGAGCTTCGGATCGCTGAAATCGTCGATGTCTTTTGCGCCGGCGTCGCGCATTTCATCGCCTTGATCGCCTTTGGCCGCGGACCCTGCTCCGGACTGCGAGATCGTCGATATTATCTTCCGCTCGACAGGTCGAATGCCGTGGCGGTCGTTACGCGGAATCCCGCATGTGACATTCATGATGTTCTCTCGAGCAAGAGATCCGCGCTGTCCCCAAACCGGTAGCCGGCGTGTTTCCTAAGATTGACCTGCGTGAGAACGCTGCCTACGGGGACCTGAGCCGTCTCGTCCTCCGTCAGCAACTGCAGAACACCACGCGCGATGCTGCGACGCGTCCTGGCCCAGCGAACAGCGAAAAGAACCGCGTCAGCCCAGCCCGTCAGTAGCCTGGCCTCAGGTCCTCCAAGCCCCAGCGGTCCATTTATGATGACGATGCTGTACATCGAGCGCAGCTCATCTGTGACCAGGGACCCGTCGATCATGGACAGTTGCGGCAGCAGATCCTCTGATGGTGCGAGTGCCATGAAGTCGATTCCAATTTCAGGCATTCCCGTGACCGCGTCGTGCAGCGGACAACGGTCGCTCATATAGTCTCCAAAGGATTTATGTGGCTTGAACGCACCGAATTCGTTCAGAAACTCGTTCGTGAGGCGGGCGCCCGTGCCGTCAAGATCGAGAAAAAGCACTCGTCCCCCAAGTCGGGTAGCTGCCAAGGCGAGGCTCCATGCGAGCTCGGTCTTGCCATCATGCCGGACGCTGGACGTGACGAGGATGACGTGCGACGCACGGCCTCTCGCTTTGTTGAGAGCCACGGTGACAAGGAGAGAAGTGACGGCTCGGCTGTAGCTGCAGTTTTGCTGGCCGAGAACCAGCTGCTGTAGTCGTTTCGCGTGTATCGTGGGCGCTTCCGGTATCAGCCCCAGGCACGGAACCCCGAGCGCGGCTTCAGCTTCGGCCCCGCCGCGCAAGGTCTGATTGAGACGGCTGCGGACCAAGACGAAGACCCCGCCAATGAGGCCAAACACGATCATGCCGGGCGGAATAAGAAAGATGGGCGGCAGGGTTTTTGGATTCGTTGGCGGCCATGCCGCTGAAAGGATCGAGACCCCGGGCAAGGGAGTTGCGATGCGCTGCACCAGATCCTGTTGTTGGGTGAGAAGCTGGTTGTATCGCTGCGTCAGGATGCTGACCTGCGGCTCGAGCGCACGCAAGCCGGAAAGCCGGCCGGCTGTGTCGGCCACCACCGCATCGAGCACATTCTTACGGCCCTCCAGAGCAGCGATCTGGGCACGGTAGATGTTCCCCTCCGCCGCAATGCGAGCAGTGCCTTGTTCGATCTCGCCGTTGATCGCAGTGCTAAGGCCCGCATCCGCATTGTCGTTGGCTTGGCGGGCCGCCATGTCGGCCAATACCGGAGACCCGATCGCTTCGGCGAGCGCCGCCACCGATGCTCCTTCCTCTCGCAAAGCCTCGATGTGCTGAAGGCGAGATTCCGTCGCTGAGAGATCCGCTTTCGACAAGGATATCTGCTGACTAAGTTCGGCTGTCTCCTTGGCAGCGTTATCCGCCGCACCTTGATCGACCGCGCCATGGCTCAGTCGATACTTTTCCAGGCGGTCGGTCGCTTTCGCCAGGTCGCTTTGTACGACCGGCAGGCTGGCGACGATCGAGGCGAGTTCCAGCCTGTCTGACGCCCTGCGCTTCTGTGCGAGATCGTCGATGTATACTTGGACGAACGTATTGGCCACCAGGGCGGCTCGCGCCGGATCGTCGTCGGTGAAGCCGACGGTGATCACCCTTGATCTCAGTTCCTGTCCAACCCTCATGCCCTTCCGCAATGCCTTGAGTTCGGCTGCATCGGCCGCCTCCGGCCCGCCCTGCGGCCAAATCCTTTCTAGCAGACCAGCTGCAAAGGTGCGTATGTTCTGCAGGTTGCCGCCTACCGGGGCGGCGCGGGAATTTCCGACATCACCTTGCTCAGCAATGTTGCCGATCTTTGTCTCGCGTAGGGCTGCCACCAGGCGACGCAGATGCCCCTGCGAAGAGAGCATGGTTAAGTGGTCATCAATGCTCGCATCCAGCATCTCCTGAGCGGAATCCGCACCTCCGGGAGCCGCGTTCCTGCCAGGAGCATCGACAATCACCTGTGCGGTCGCCTCGAACAGGACAGGACGCACAAAACCCGCAAGCCCAGCCAACACTCCGCCCA
The DNA here is from genome assembly GCF_040322175.1 of Mesorhizobium sp. M0185. Classification (NCBI taxonomy): domain Bacteria; kingdom Pseudomonadati; phylum Pseudomonadota; class Alphaproteobacteria; order Hyphomicrobiales; family Phyllobacteriaceae; genus Mesorhizobium; species Mesorhizobium sp. M0185. The sequence continues at coordinate 80,655 of NZ_JAMYSY010000024.1, forward strand.
AAATCACCATTGCAAGCAGGAACCATTTTCTCCTCGCGATGGTAATGAGGAGTTGATGGAAGGGGGTCTGCGCGTCGACCTGTTCGCGCAGGAATGGCCTCATGCGCGGATTGATCTCGCGCGTCGGCACGTGCATTTCAGTGGCGTGCGGAAGGTGAATTCGGCTGACTATGGAACCTTCCATCTCATACTCCTGTCAGTTCGAGCGCTGTGGACATGCCCGTTGCCGGCCCGGCGGACCGCCCGGCCTCGTTGCGCCAGGCCTGGAACATCAACGCGGGCCACAAATCGCGAGAATGATCCTGTCTTCCGTCAAGATGGTCGCGCCAGCAGGTTTCGACCTTCGCAAAGTCGAAGATCCCATCTCCGGAGAGGCGTATATCGGCGACTAGATCGCTGGCCCAGATGCGCAACGGGCCGCTCAGCCAGACTGCTATGGGAACATCGAAACCCTGCTTCGGCCGGTCGATCAGCCGTTGCGGAACATAGCGGCTAAGCAGCTGACGAAGAAGCCACTTGCCTTTGCCATTGCGGACCTTCGCATGTGCCGGCAGCCGCCAGGCGAATTCGACAACCCGATGGTCGAGAAGCGGGCACCGGCCTTCGAGGCTATTGGCCATGCTGGCGCGGTCCAACTTCACCAATATATCGTCGGGCAGGTAACCGGCCATGTCGTCGTACAAGAGACGGGACAGCAGGCCATCAAGCCGGGGGGACCCTTGAATTGATGTGGGCGGCGTGTGGAGTGCGAGGCTCCCGGTCGATGCTCCGGTCAGCCGTCGATGCAATTCGTCCTCATCTGGCGCAGCGAGCAGCCGAGCGAGGCGATGCAGCCGGTCGCTCCGCAGCGCGTGCCGTCCACTCGCCGAAAGCGGCAGCTTGCCGACGAAATCGTGACGCGCTGCACGGGCCAGCAATCCGACCCCTGCAGCAAGCGCGTGACGCAGCGGCGACGGCAGCGCATGCTGTCGTTTCAACCGCGCAGCCATGAAATGACGGGCGTAACCGGCGAAGCATTCATCGCCACCGTCGCCTGATAGGGCCACCGTAACGTGCTGGCGAGCGAGCCGCGCCACGAGCAAAGTCGGTATCTGCGATTCATCGGCGAACGGCTCATCCCAGATCCGCGGCAGTTCCGGAATGACTTCACGCGCAGCGGCTGCTGAAAGGTGGAGTTCAGTATGATCGGTGCCCAGGTGCCGCGCGACCTCCGCCGCGTGGGGAGCCTCATCAAACCCGCCTTCTCCGAAAGCGATCGTGAATGTGCGCACCGGTTTTGGCGATTGGGCCTGCATCAGCGCCACAACCGTGGAGCTGTCGAGGCCACCAGACAGAAAGGCACCCAGCGGCACATCGGCTATCATGCGTTCCCGGACGGCAAGTCGAAGCAGGTCGTCGAGTCCATCGGTCAGTTCTTCGTCGGTACCGGCGATTAGATTCTGTCGACCGTTCGCGGCGACTTCAGGCAGCGACCACCAGTGTCGGGCGCGTTGCGAAAGGGATGCGGCGCTGCGCGCCTCGGCAAAATCCGCCGCTGTCACAGACAGGACCGAGCCCGGAGGTAGCTTGAACACGCCTCGCCAGATGCAACAGTTACCCGGTACCCATCCCTTCGAAAGCATTGTCGCGGCCGCGTCGAGATCGAGCTCCTGACAGAAACCTGGAAAACGATGGATTGCCTTCAACTCGGAGGCAAAAACGAGCGCATCGCGCGTTGCAGCAACATAGAGCGGCTTCTTGCCCATTCGGTCGCGGGCGAGATGGAGGGTCCTGGTCTTTAGATCCCACAATCCAAATGCGAACATGCCAGCGAGGCGGGTGAGTGCGGTGTCGAGACCCCAGCTCTCGATTGCGCACAGCATCACTTCGGTATCGCTGGCGCCACGGAACCGATGGCCAGCGTCTTCAAGCTCGCGGCGCAGATCGCGGAAATTGTAGATCTCGCCGTTGAAGGTAATGGCATATCGGCCACTTGCCGAATGCATCGGCTGGCGTCCTGCTTCCGATAGGTCGACTATAGCCAAACGCCTGTGGCCGAAGGCAATGCCGGCTTCGCGATTGATCCAGAAGCCTTCGCCATCAGGCCCACGATGACGAAGGGCCGTCGTCATCTGGCCAATCGCCCTGAGCGGCTTGATATTGGCGGCATCGGGTGCAAGGAGAATTCCGGTAATCCCACACATGCCATCACCTCAGGTCGCTAGAGGTTGCCGAAATCGTTCGCGGCGTTCCGGCAACAAGGCAAATGGTAAGCGCAAACCACACGATTGGATGGCGGATGATCAGATGTGGCATTCCGAAGATGACGATCGACACCACCAGCACGAACAGGGCATCGAGCTTCGCACGCCATGCGCATAAAGCCGCCGCGCCGACAATCCAGGCCAGGGCCAGGACCGCAACCAAACCACCTTGAGTGTACAGATCGAGAATCGTGTTGTGAGCCTCGAAAGGCCGGGGCAGAAATTGGCTGTAGGAAATGGGCGGGCGCTCCAGATGCGGGCCAGGACCAAGGCCCAGGGATCCTGACGTTAGGCCCTTGCCCAATGCATCTCCCCAGAGATGGATTCGAAGTGCAGCGGTTTCGGCGGTCGCTTCGCCGCCCTTGTCTTTGGTAAGACTCAAGGCGAACTGTTCGACGCTGCCCACCTCCGTGACGATGTAAGGCGTCATCGACATGGCCAACGGAAGGAAGCCAATCATCAGCAGGAGGGTAACTTGCCGGGACAGGCTGACCTTGCCGTCACCGGCTGCGAGCCATGTCCGAACCCGCAGCCCAAGAAATATCAGGCCGACCAGGACCGTCGTGTAAAGATAGGTATCACTCTTCGTCAGCCTTCCGACATAGATGGTCAGGATAAGGCTGCTGAGCCCGGCCAACCTCGCCCACGGCTTGCTTGTAGTCGTCGCAAGATGCAAGGCGAGCGGACCAAGGAGTGCGCAATAGAGCGCGAGCTGGTTGGGGTTCTCGGACCAGCCTCGGAAGCGATCCCAGTACCAGGGATCGACGCCGGATTGGTGGATCCAACCCCATCCAAGTGCCAGCTGAACAATAAAGCATGCATTCGCAATAGCGACCACCCACCAGGCAGCACTGCGCAGACGGCGATCCGCGTCGGGCTCCGCGGCGGCGAGGCAGGTGACGCAGATCAGCAGCAGGTAGGCTACCACATCGTGCATCACCACCGACAGATACAGTACCGTAGTCAGGTAGCCAACGATGGTGCCAATACCCAGAGCGAGCGTGATGATCAGCCAGAAGCCCGCAACACGGATCAGGGCGGGCCTGACTACCAAGTGACCGCCGGCGAGCACCCGCCCGATCGACAGCATGATCCAAAGCGCGAGAAACAATTCGCCATAACCGTAGGGCAAGCCCGGAACTGAGAGCTGCGCCGCATACGACATGGCCACGCCGCAGGCCAGGATCGCGTCCCGGATCATCGGCGCGCTCCACCCGATCCGCGGTTTGCAGCAGGCTCTTCAAGCAACACCGGCGATGCCGGTCGAGCGAAGCCGCCCTGGGATTTGGCACTAAGGACATTGTCGTAGAGATCGCAATATTGCTCGACCACCCAGGGCAGCGGGAACTGCGTCCGGACGAGCTCGACAGAGCGAGCGCCCATGGTCCGTCCTTTCCGGCGGTCGGACAGGACCTCTATAATTCGAGAGGCAAGGCCGTTCGCATCGTGCGGGGGGACGAGATGGCCGTTCCATCCGTCCTCGACCACCTCATTGCAACCAGGCATCATCGAGGCGACGATAGGCAATCCCGCGAGCCCTGCTTCCAGCAGGACGCGCGGAATCCCTTCTCGGTATTGTGTTGGAAAGGCGAACAGATCGGCCATGCCAAGAAGGGCAGGAACGTCGCGTCGTGGACCCAAGGCGATGACATGCGGCACATGTCGATCGATCTCAGCCTTGTCCACTGCAAATGGGCCCTCGGATTCCAATGGGCCGACAAGCACGAAACGGGCATTGGGCCTTTCCGACAGGATGCGAGGGACTGCCTTGAGGAGTGTCGGGATGCCTTTCTGGCGCGTTAGCCGGCCGACAAAAATTACGATCTCGGCGGATTGGAGCCCAAGCTCTTCGCGCATTTTCATCGCCGACGGGGCAAGATGCCTTGCCATGGCGAACGCATCGACGTCGATTCCAGAACTGCGGATCACTCGTCCGCTGCCGCGTCCGATCAGTCGGTAGCGTTCAAAGAATGCCTGATCGTCCCGATTCTGGAACACCGTAGCCGCCGTCCATAACGACGAAAGCCATTGCAGTCCGCAAAAGATTGGGCGCAGGGCAAGGGCGCGCGGTTCCAGGGACGAGAACGTCCAGCCCAGACCGTTGATAGTGCGGACGACTGGAACGCTTCCGCGCACCGCAAGTGGCGTCACCAGGTTGGGCTTGGTGTCGAAGCTTTGGATAATGTCCGGCCGGAGTTCCGCCATCAGCTTTCGAATGGTTCTGATGGCGGCCCATTCTCCGCTGCTGCTGGAAAATCGGTCGAAACCGTAGCTGCGATGCGGAATGCCATGCCGCAGGAATGCGGCTTCACCGCCGCTCGACACCGCAGTAACACAGAATCCCTTCTCTCGCAGCGACATCAAGAACGGAATTCGCAGGGCATGATCCTCGCCTCCGACACACACCAGATGCGGATTCATCCTGCGTCTCCTGACCGTTCGCTGTAGCCCGATCGCGCGAAGTGGCCGGCCCTTGAATTTGCTTTCATGGTGTTGGTTTCGCTACCCATCTCGCCCAGGTCACGGTAGGGGCAGGTCTTGCCACTGTCCTCGTCTGTTTAAATGACGCAAACCCCTGTCCCGGCAGCGGGCCGCCGTACCCAGCCGGTTCAGGTCGCCGCGCCTTGCATCAAAGAGGTCGGCACTGCCCGGGTGCCGAGCGCAGAGTGGTCCGCAGACAAACGGCTCGCGCTCCGCGGCACACTTTCCTGTCATTGCTGGCTGTCGTCGGAAAGCCGCCTACTTTAGCGCGGCTCCCATCATCGTCTGGATGCGCGAAGTTTGACCACGCGGGAGGTGATCGTCCGTGCCTCCGAGGCTAGCAGGATTGGAATGCCGTCGCGAACCGGATAGGCAAGTCCTGCGCTCTTCGAAACGAGTTCATCGCGATCCGAATCCCAGGCAAGTGAGCCCTTGGTCATTGGGCATACCAACCATTCTAACAACTCAGGGTTGAAAGAGGCATTCTCTTCGGCTCGCTTATCCGTATCCATCTGCTGTTCCTTTCTCGGCCGTGACATCAACAGTGTGCTCCGGCGCGAGCGCCCTTGGCGATACAAGCCGTCACCCGACGTCATCGCTGTAATTCGTAGGATTCCGGCAAGGCTCATAAGCCTTGCAAACTGCACAATCACGCTAGGTGCAGGCTTGGCCACTGTCGTCGTCCGTTTGAATGAATCGACATCGAACGGAGCCGTATGGCGGCGAAGTTGAACGTGAGGCGTTAAAAGCGTGAATGGAGCAAGCACGATCGGCGATATCGCCATAGGCGACCGGAAGGTTTCGTTATTGAAGACCGCTCGCGGCTAATGCTCTCGAGCCGGTGTCTGATCCTTCCGGCCAGTCAATACGGGCGACGAAATCGTAAACCGGCCCGCCGGGTACTCCCCAATTGCTTGACCAGATCACCTGTGAACCGTCCGGGGACGGCGAGGCGTGGGTCTCACTCCAGTAGTCGAATGGAACGTTCTTCGTCTGCACAATGCGCCGGACCTCTCCGCTGCCGTCGATGCGCAACGCGATGACTTCCCGCGCATACGGCGCCCAAGCCGGATATTTCGATACTTCGTCCGGATTGCCCGAATAGGTAAGGAACACCCAACCGGGCCTGTCCAGCGACCTGAGCGATGCATGCTGTGCTTCACCATATCTCATGAGCGAGGTGACTTTCCCATCTGACAGCCTTCGCTTGATCACCTGGTATATGTCTGGATCGGACTTACTGATCCCCACATAGATTTCGCTGCCGTCGGCATCGACGGTCATGTCGCCATGGCCAGGCCGATGATGCTCAGTCCATTTCTGGCGCAGAACGCCGTCAACAGAAAAGATGAACGTCTGTTCAGTGTCGTCTTTCAGGTTCTGAATGCATAAGATGTTGACGCCCAGCGGCGAGATTGAGCAGGCGCCGTTGGCTCCGACAAGCTGTGCGAGATCGATTTCCGGAAATTTCCGCCGCTGTCTGAGATCGTAGGCAAAGACGACCGCTTTGCCGTCCCGGCGAACCGCGCGTACGGCAATACGGCTGCCATCACGGCTTGGATTACCTTTGTATGGCCCGAACTGGAGATTGCTACTGTCAGCCGAAACAAACAGGACCTCCTCATGATTGGTGCGTGGCGCCCAGGTCGAGATTTTCCGACCACCGACGCAGATCATCAGGTCGGGATCGTGAGGATGCCATTCGCATTCGGTCGATCGATCACGGCGAAAAAGCGGGGCGTAGGTGCGCCCATCCAGGAAGCATAAGCCGCCGCAGCCGTTGCTGATGACAAGAAGGCTCTGATCCGAATTCCAGGCCTGGGCGCTCGAATAGCGGTGGCTGCAATATTTGCTCCCGCATGCGATGCCGGCGCCGAGGATTCCGGGTTTGGTTATTCGGGTGAAAGTTGTGCCAAATGCCGCATCCTTCGCGGCGTGCAGGTAATCCGGCAGGTCCATGGCTACCGGCGCGACGAACTTTGTCGATGCGACGTCCTCTCCACTCACCGCCCCGTGGATAACTATGGATATCGCGCTGACAGCAGCTAACGTCAACGCCAAGGCAGTCTGGTAGCGAGAAAAGCGCATGTCATGTCAACTCGCGCGGTTCCTTTTCAATAATTCGATTTTCCATATTATTGGATATCTCTTGTCGACGCTTCAAAACCGCATCTCTCTAAGCTTCAACTCTTTTAAATTTCGCCCGCGTCGCGCCGAACTTGTCGACTACTCCACGCGCTATCATTTCTGTGGCGGCTGTGAGCCCGTTCGAATCTAAACTTTCGACGCAAGTTGTTGGCACGGGAAACGATCCAAGTTGTTCCCCAATGAGATTAACGTGGTCAATATGATCAAGACTGCTCTGCAGATCGACTTCGAGGAACTTCTGAATGATACCGAGGTTACGCCGGCGTTCCTTCAGACGGACCTCTAGAATTTCCCTTGGCGCCTGCAATCGGACAAGCAGATCCGGTTTGGGTAGAAGCTCGAGCGCGCGCGACACCCTTTCACGATCCGTTATGCCGCTGAACAAAACCAGTGAACATACGAATTGCACCATACCCTGGTCAAAAATTGAGATCGTGTCATTGGACGCTATTGCCGCGCGCCAAGCTTGAAGAAGAGCTTCAAGATGCCAGTTCAGGCGAGCCGCCCACAGCTCATTCTTGGGTGGAAGAATCTTAAGCACTTCTGCACCGAGAGAACGCTGTCCGATCCACTTTGAATGCAAGCCGGAGACCAGTTTGAAGGCGGCCCTTCTAACCGGATGTCGGCGGTCACCGGTCTGCAAAACAACACAGTAGCCCTGAGCTCGCAAAACGTGCACCAGCTCGGACGCTAACGTCGTCTTACCAGCACCGGACGGCCCAAATAGCTCCAAGATCATCTTTCAATCCAGACTGAGGGAAGCCTACTGGCAGTGACGTCATGTCCATTTGCTGAAGCGAACGCCCATCTCTTCCTGGGATGTCTAGCCGACGAGCCAGGAATCCGCGCCATCCGTATGAATGACGGTGTGGTCACGTTAGGATATCGACGGACGCCAAAATCGTGAACGGAAGGAGTGCGTTTCGGTCACTATCCTTCCGGATTGCCTACCGTCCGTTTACCGTTCCGTCTCCGAAAGGGGTGTGCAGTAGCCCTATTCCCCAGCACACTTCCGCGAGGGCGCGGCAGTCATGAGTTCGGCATGTCTCATCCGTTCGAGGGATGCGAGACACCCAGCCTTCTGGAAACCTTCTCTGTGATGGACGCAGCCAACTGGCCGTTTATCCCCTCTATCGCCAATAGGGCAGCTTGGTCGGCTATCCAATGAACGTGTCGGACAAAAATCTTCGATCTCATCTGCAGGAGAAATCGTATGAAAGCAGGCATATGAGCGAGAACCTCGAGCCACATCAGACGGCAGCGGCAAATACGGCTATACCTGCCAATTACAACGCCAAGGTCGCGGCAGTCGCGGCCTATGAGCTCCCGACAAAACAGAGATATCAAGATCCGGGTTTTGCGAGCTGGTACCTGAACGGCTATGCAGGCCGGTTGAAGCTGTCCACCGTTGCGTCATACGTCATTGCGCGACGGGAGCAACGCTGCGTCGCCAAGGCGCTGGAGAGGTGCAGCCCGCCTCCATCTCAGGTGCTCGATATCCCATGCGGAACCGGGAAGCTGGCCGGCGTGCTGGGCCAGCATAATTGTCGGGTGCTGGCTGCAGACATTTCAATGGAAATGATGGCCTTGGCTAAATCAGCATATGAAGGTCAATCCGGATTTCGGGGATTCATCCGATGTGACGTGACGCAGCTGCCGTTCGCCGACGAAAGCTTTGACACGGTGGTCTGCCTTCGCCTCATTCACCTTATCCCGCCACATCTCAGGCGCGACATTATCATTGAGCTCGCGCGCGTTGCCAGCCGTCGCCTGATCGTATCCTACGGCCTTGGCACCCGCCTCCAGAGAATACGGCTAAGGCTGCGGAAGATGATCACCGGAAGGATGTCGGCGCCTCATCCCGTCAATCTCACCGTTGCACGACAGGATTTCGCGGCGGCGGGGCTCAAGCTGGTACGCTCTTTTAGCGTCCTGCGGTTCCTGTCCTGCGAGCAGCTGTTCGTACTTGAGAAGGTAAAGGCTTGACCTGCCGCCGGTTTGCAGTCTTCGCGTTAGCACTGGTATTGCGGATCAGGCCGCTGATGGGTGTCAAAAGCTGAAACGGCTGTGGGAGGTAGCTGTGGAACCGGCAGGCAAGGCCATTCCGGCGCGCATGGCATCACTCGACCTGCTGCGCCTGGCTGCAGCCCTCGCGGTCGTGCTCTTTCACTATCTTTTTGGCGGCGCGATCGCGGGCAATCTCGACGTGGAATATCCTGCCGCAGCACCTTACGCCATCTACGGCTATCTCGGCGTCAATCTGTTTTTCCTGATCAGCGGTTTCGTCATCGCGTGGTCGGCCGAAGGTCGAACCTGGCAGGAATTCGCGGTCGCCCGCTTCGCCCGGCTTTATCCCGGATTCCTCGTCTGCATGACCGCGACGTTTGTTGTTCTCGTCGTCGCCAAAGATCAGCGTTTTCCGACCGATGTTCCAACCTATGTAGCCAATCTTTCCATGTTCGCCCGCCTCTTCGGCAGGCCGTCCATGGATGGCGTCTACTGGTCGATCATGCTCGAGATCCTGTTTTACGGCTGGGTTGCAGTGCTGATCTTTGCCGGCGCCTTTCAGCGCTGGAAAATACCCATCGCGGCCATCTGGCTCGCAATTTCGGCAACCAACGAGTTCTTCTTTGGGAACCCGGTGATACGCATTGTCTTCATTACAAACTATGCGCCTTTGTTTGCCGCGGGCATCCTCGCGGAAGACATCGTTGCAAGGGGCCGTTCACCGGCTGCGTTCCTGTTTCTTGCCGTCGCGTTCCTGGTGTCTTGCCAGACCGCAATGTTCTCTCATAACTGGATGCAGGAGCACTTTGGCGCAGCCATTTCGTATCCTGCTCTCTTCACCGCCAACATGGTGGTCTACGGAGTCTTCGCTGGCGCGATATTGCTCCGCTCCGTGATTGCTCCATCCAAGGCTATCATGATGCTCGGAGGGTTGACTTATCCGCTGTATCTTTTGCACCAGTATATCGGCTACATTTCGCTTAACGCGCTGGCGCCTCATGTCGGCAAGAACGCCGCATTCTTCGTCGTGTTGGCCGGGGTCCTCCTTGCCTCTTTTATCGTCTGGCGCTTCATCGAGACGCCGGTACGCAAGCCGCTCGTCCGCGCCCTGGTGTCTGGGATATATCGCCTTGCACCAGCCTCGCGGCCAATCCGGCAAACCTCTTCCGCGCGAACGTCATGATCAGGAGCTTTCGGCGGATGCCGCAGAAGATGTTTGAGTCCAACCGCCGCCTCGCGGAAAAGGCAACTGGGTAGCCCCACGACGCCTGCGCAAGCGAATACATGATCTGTGGGTCAATCCGCAGGCGAGCAGCAGGCCGGCGATCAGGCGAGACAGCACCGGGGTTCCTTCCAAGCCGCCGATGTTGCACGGCACCGCTGTTGCGGCAATGCCGGCTGCGAGGCGCATTCGCATTTCGGAAAGGCGCCGTCTAGAGCGTCGGACGTTCAGTTTGAATCGCGAGGGATTGAACGAAGCCGCTGACGCGTCATTTGGTGCGTGGGTTTGCGGATGAC
>NZ_JAMYSY010000025.1:0-88536 GCF_040322175.1 Mesorhizobium sp. M0185
TCTGCAATCTCTTCTCTCCAACAGAATGCAGAAATTACTTCGCAGCCGCAGGGTATGGACTCACATGAAAGTCCGCCGCTCTAGATCGGCAGCTTCGTCGATTGCGTCACATTTTGTTCTTGCTTTGTGCCGGCAGCTATGCTAGTAATTTGGCTACGGTGCAGATTCGCACTGACGACCCGCCGGTAGGCGGGTTTTGTTTTTGGTCTGGTTTTCAGATTTCCCGGCCGTCCTGCGTCGGACGGCTTCTCGACCGCGCCATTCGAGCCAAGCTCCACACGGTCGGATCAAGTTAGCCGAGTCTTATCCCGAATAGAACCATCCTTGGCTGGTCGTCGATACCGTTGCGGAAACGAGTTCGAAGGGAGCGCCCCTCCAACGCTCAATCCTACTTCAAACCTCAATATTTCTGTCAGAGGGTGTCGGTATGTGATTTGGCGCTAATATACGCCGTCTGTAAGTAGGCACGGTCGAAACAGAAAAAGGAATATTGGATGACAACTCTGCATTACACGTCAGGTGGATCGGGCACGGAAATTGCGCAAGCCGGATTCAATCTGGCCGACGTTTCATCTGTTGACCAACTCAATGCGCTGCCGGACGGTATGAAGGGCTTGGTCTACCTCAACGAAACCGACGGAGCGACGTCGTCCTTTATCGACAAGATCACGCCTTTCATCGGCAATCCGAAGCTGTTCGGATTCTTCCTGGTCGACGAGCCGGATCCCACCGGCCAATGGGGCACCTACGCCTCCGCCGCGAATCTGAAGGCAGAATCCGACTGGATTCACGCCAATGTGCCGGACGCCAAGACCTACATCACGATGATGAGCTTGGGGACGTCGGCGAATCCGGATTTTTCGGGCACGTACAATCCCGCCAATACCGGTATCGATTACTACGGCGTGGATGTCTATCCTGTCCGCACGGATGGCGCGGTCGACTATAACATGATCGACAAATTCGTCGCTGCCGCTCAGGCATCGGGCATCCCGACGAGCAAGATCATTCCAGGCTACCAGACGTTTGGCGGTGGCGACTATAACACCGACATGGGTGGCAAATATGTCGTGCCCACCGCCGCCCAGATGGAAACCATGATGGACCACTGGGCCAAGCTGGTTCCGTCACCCGCCTTCGAGTACGCGTACGCCTGGGGTTCACAGCGAGGCGACACCGCGCTTGAGAGCTCCCCGGAACTGCAGGCCGTTTTCCGGCAACACAATCTCAGCACCGCCGGGACTGCTCCTTCCGAAGCTGCGGCCACCGATCCCATTTCTACGGTCCCTTCCGAGGCCACCACCGGCGATAGCACCTCGACCGCCACAGCCCCTTCCGAAGCCACCTCCAGCGGCGGCACCTCGACCGCCACAGCCCCTTCCGAAGCCACCTCCAGCGGCAGCACCTCGACCGCCACGGCCCCTTCCGAAGCCACCTCCAGCGGCAGCACCTCGACCGCCACAGCCCCTTCTGAAGCCACCTCCAGCGGCGGCACCTCGACCGCCACAGCCCCGGCCGAAGCCACCTCCAGCGGCGGCACCTCGACCGCCACCGCCCCTTCTGAAGCCACCTCCAGCGGCAGCACCTCGACCGCCACAGCCCCGGCCGGGACCATCACCGGCGGCAGCACCTCGACTGCCACCGCCCCTTCCGAAGCCACCACCGGCGATAGCAATCATGGCAAGACCATGCTTTCGCATCTCCTCGCCGGCAACGGCGGTTCGACCACTACCGCCGCCTCCGGCGCTACCGCCAGCGATGGCAGTCATGGCAAGACCGCGCTATCGCACCTCCTCGCCAGCGACGGCAGTTCGACTACTACCGCCGCCCCCGGCACTACCGCCAGCGATGGCAGTCATGGCAAGACCGCGCTGTCGCCCCTCCTCGCCAGCGACGGCAGTTCGACTGATACCGCCGCCTCTGGCGCTATCACCGGCGATGGCAGCCATAGCAAGACCGCGCTTTCTCACCTCCTCGCTAGCGACGGCAGTTCGACTGCTACCGCCGCCTCCGGTGCCAGCACCAGCGATGGCAGTCATGGCAAGACCGCGCTTTCTCACCTCCTCGCCAGCGATGGCAGTTCGACTGACACCACCCAAGATAATGCCGGCGACAAGGTAAGCGAGGGCAGCAGCGTTGACCGCATATTGGCCTCGTTGAGCCATTCTCTTTCGGCCGGCTCGGAACTTCTCGCGACCAACGATCCATCCGACAAGACGGCAACCATCCGCCACGGGTTCGCGCAAACCGTCCAGCCCGATGAAAGTGTCGGCGCCCAGGCAAAAAACGGCGCCGCCGCCGAGATCATGTCTGGCCACGGAGGCAACGATGCCTTCGACTTCAGCAAGCTTCAGGACAAGCTGCACCTCGATCAAGCCGCTCTTACCGAGCTTAAGTCGGGCGGGCTTTCATTGCATACTTCCCCTGCTGGTACGGCCACGGATGATGGTTCCCACCACATCATCTTTGACAGCTCAACCGGGTCGCTCTCTCTCGACAGCGACGCGGTCGGCAGCGCAGCTCAAGCGCAGCTCGCTACCCATCTCCCGTTGCAGCATCACTCTTTGATCTGAAAACCGGAGCGGCGGACCTTCAACTCGAGCGTGTCCGCCGCTCCGTCCGTGGTCAATTGCGCCACGGAAGCTTGACTAAGAAAAATGCGATATCGGCAGACATCAGAGAGATCGAAGTTGGTCGCATTATCGCCAATGCGAATTCCGGATTCACCACACCCTACGCAGTCCCGGCAATTTTCAGCACTGCGTCGATCTCGGCCATCACCGTTGCCGGCAGCGGCCCTTTCTCCAGCGCACCGAGATTGTCCTCGACCTGCTCGGGCCGCGTGAAGCCGGGAACCGGCAAGGCGATTGCCGACTTGGCGAGTATCCAGCCGAGCGCGCCTTGCGCAAGCGTGCGTCCGCCCGAGGTGAGCAGGTCGCGGATTGCCGAGAGCCTTGACAGATAGTGCGGGTTGGCGGCGCCATCCCTGAAAAACACCATCCATTCGGCATTCCCGCCGCGCACATCGTTGGTGGGCAGCCGCATGGCCGGCGTGTATTTGCCGGTGAGCAGTCCCATTGCCAGCGGCAGCCGGCTGAACGAGACGAGGTTCTCGCGCGCCGCAACGGCCATCAGCTCGTTCGCCGGGGTAAACACATTGAAGTCGTTCTCTACGGCGACGAACCCCTCGCGCGTCGCGTAGGCGGCAAGCCGTTCGCGGTGATCGGTGCTCCAGCCGAAGCCGCCGATCTTGCCCTCCTGGCGCAACAGGCCGAGCGTATCGAACACCTCGCCGGCGCGCTCGATCGGATACTCGTTGATATGTAGCAGCACGACGTCGATACAATCCCGCTGCAGGCGCTGCCGCGAATTGTCGATCGATGTCCGGATTGCCGCGGCAGAGGCATCCTCGGGTGCGATCTTACGCGTTTCGGGATCGCCGAAATAGCCGACCTTGGTGACGATGACGGCTTCGTCCTTACCCCTCAACGCCCGCCCGAGGATCAGTTCGGCATTGCCGGCGCCGTAGGCGGCAGCCGTGTCGAACACCCGCGCGCCGATCTCATAAGCCATCGCCAGCGCGGCTTGCGACCTGATATCGTCGACCTCGCCATAGATTGTCGCCGTGTCACGCCAACGCGCGGGGCCACCCGCCGCCCAGGTGCCGATGCCGAGGCGCGGTACCGAGCGGCCATCCCAAAGCATCATCATCTGCATGCCCGGCTCCTCAACGACGCAAGCTGGCGTGGCGGGCACGCTCGCGGATCTCTTCGCGAGAAATGCCGGCATCCGCCAGTGTGCTGTCCCGGGCCTGCCTCAAGCTCGCAAGCGTCTGGCGATAGGCAATCCAGCGGGCGAAACGGTATCGAAGTTCATCCAACATGATCGTCTCCTTTGGTACGCAGAATGCCTGCGCGCCTGGGTTGGTCGGAAGCGCAAAACCTCTGCGCCAATCGCATGCGCGATCGAAAGGGTTCAGTTCGCTTCTTGGCCAGCCGAGGCGCTTGTCCCTGTCCGGCCAGGCAGGATTGTCCAACGCCTCCAATGCCTGCATACTTGCGCACGATGCCCGCTTTGCGCTACAGCCACGGTCGCAAGGAGTTTTTCATTTCTGCAAAATGGATATCGGCTGGGACGATCTGAGGTTGTTTCTCGACGTTGCGCGGCTGGGTGGCTTGAGCGCAGCGACGGGAACCACGCGCCTCAGCGCAGCCACCCTTGGACGACGCGTCACCGCGCTCGAAAAGCAGATCGGCGAACCTCTATTCGTGCGCCAGCAGAGCGGCTACCGGCTGACCCCGGTCGGCGAGGAACTGCTGCGGCGCGCCGAAGACGTCGAGGCGGCAATGCAGTCGCTGACCCGCTGGCGCGAGGGAAACCTGCCCGACCGCATTGTCCGCGTCTCGGCCGGGCCATGGACCTCGGCCTTCGTTTCCGCCCATATCGGCGAGATCTGGACGGTCGATGACGGCATAAGGGTAGAGCTTGTCACCACTACCGACCGGGTCGACATCGGCCGCCGTGCCGCCGACATCGGCATCCGCAGCGAGCGCCCGACCGAGCAGTGGCTGGCCGGCCGTCAGAGCGGCAAGGTCGCCCACGCCATTTATTCCGGACGTCACCTGATCAATGGCATCGCCGCCGGATTGTTCGTCGGCGTCACCGGCGAAGGCGCAAACATTGCCTCGGCGCGCTGGCTGCAAGCCCATCACGGCGACCGCATCGCCGTACGCGGCAACAACACCCATTCGGTGCGCGAACTGGTGGCCGCCGGCGCCGGCCTTTCGGTCTTTCCGTGCTTCGTCGGTGACGGCGATCCGCGGCTGGTTCGCGTTGCTCAGCCTATCCCCGAACTTGAAACCGACCAATGGATCGTCACCCATCACGAGGAACGTCACTCCCCGCCGGTACGGAAAGTCGCCGACCGGATTGCCGCCTTGATGCGGGCGCACCAGCCGCTGTTTCGCGGCGAGACGCCGATCCGGTAAGCCTCAGGCATCGATCGGCCGCCAGTGGATCAAGAATCAGATATTTTGGTGGGCCGGACGATGGTACCGCCGCGTTGAGGACGCCGGAGTGCGGCGCGCTGCTCGTCGAGATCCTTGCCTTGGACGAAGAGAGCGGTATAAACCGATCAGCAACGGGCCGCCTATCCGGTCACTCGTCCTCCTGCCGGCTCATAGCCGTATGCTTCGCCCTTACGCACCACACGGCCGATGCCCGGCCAGCCAAGGTGCGCGCCGGCGATCCACGTCCCCGCCTCGGCCGCTTCACTGAAAACCTTTAGGCGGGTTGCGCGCGCGGTCAGCTGATCGTCGTCATAGCCCCAACTGAACGCGGGATTGCCGAACTGCAAGGCCGGCACATGAACGATGTCCCCGAAGAATAGGAAACGGTCCTCGTCCGTGTCGAACGTGTAGCCGGTATGACCGGCAGCATGACCGGGCAAGGCGACCGCCCTCAATCGCTCACCCACCTGGTCGCCATTCTGGACAGGCTTCAGCAGGGGCCGGAACTGCGCAAGGTGCGCGTAAGCGAAAAAGCTCTGCACAGCCGCCTCGGGAATTACGATCGCCTTCAAGTTTGGAAAGAGCACTCGGCCGTCGCGGGTCAAAAGTCCGTGCACATGATCCTGATGGGCGTGGGTGAGCGCCAAGACCGTGATCGAAGCCGGGTCGATCTTGGCTTCCGCCATGGCCTGCTCAAGACGCCCCACTGTCGGGGCCCAGCCCCCTCCTCCGCTGTCGATCAGAACGCCGTCAACGCCTGGACCTGCGAGCGCGAAGCAATTGACAGACAGGCGAAGCGCCCCTGCGATGCTGGAATAGATCACAAGTCAGCCGTCGCGCCTGCGAGACCGCAGCCGGCCTGGCGACAGCCCTTTCAATCGGGTCACGACGCGATTCATATGGGCCTGGTGAGTGAAACCCGCGTGCTGAGCAATCTCGGCCAGCGGCAGATCGCTATTTTCCAAAAGCTCGACCGCGCGATCAACGCGGCGGCGTAAAATGAATTGATGTACCGGCAATTGCGTCGCCTCGCGAAAGGCGGCGGTGAAGGCGCGTCGTGGTATTCCCGCGATTCCGGCAAGATGGTCGATCGACACCCCCTTTTCCAGATCGCCGTCAATCGCAGCGAGGACTCGGTCGAACCGCTGCGAGGTTAGGACCGGAGACTTCTGCTGCCGCTGGCGTGCATGCCCGAGACGGAGCAGGTTCGCGAAAACCAGGCCCAGCGTCCATTCGCGGACGATCGGGTTGACTGGCGGGTCGCCTTCGAGGCGTCGGCACAACTCGGCCACCAGCGAATCGCGTATCGGTCGATCGGTCAGGATTACCAGGTCCTCGGGGGTCCCGCCTGCGGATACCAGGAGCCTTGACGCCAGGGCGGAGTCAACGGTGATCATCGTCAGCTCTCGCGGCTCCTCGATCTTGAACCGCGTGGCACGCTCGGGAAGACTGAGCAGCAGGTCGCCGGGGCGGGTGAAGACGCGCCGCAGCCCGCGGCCAAGATCGATCTCTGCATAGGATGAACCGCTGCGAATCACACGCAGCTGAACGACTCCGGCCGGCGCATGGCGATAGTCGCCGGCAGGAAAGAACAACCTCTTTGCACTTGCCGCGGTCACCATCGTTGTACCGGGCGTCCGGACGCAAGTTCCTCCGGGACTTCGATGATCGATCGCCGCATCCTCGATCCTTGATGCCTACACTTTTGCCCGTTTGACTGGTCCACCAGGCGCATCATTTGCCAGGGCAGTCAGTTCACCAATCCGGGGCACAAAGATGTTGTGCAGTGTCTGGGTCATAATGGTCATTTCACGCTGAACTTGCAGTTCCTGTGCGGCGGGAAACAATGTGTCCTGCAAGAAGAGCTCCAGGCCTGCCTTGTCGTCCCATATCTCGATGATGCGATAACCATCGTCTGTGGCATGCGCGATGTGCTGGTAGATGCCGCCAGCGGGCCGTTTCTCCACGCCGATCCGATCGAGGATGCGGCTATAATCTTCGGCCGTCAGGCCGGCAATATCAAGTGTCGTCACTACGGCCATGGTTCATCCTCGCTGCTGATAGTGGTTGTTTGAGGTGGAGTTTCTTGGACGGACCCGGATCCTACTGGGCCGATGTCGTTTGGCATCGCCCGCCCTGACGGCGAGTTTGTCTCCCGAACTTCACCGACAGGAGCGGTCTTTGGTCCTCAGCCACCGAGCGCCTCGATGACAAGACGGGCGGTCGCCGCTCCGGAGAAGTTCTGCTGGCCGGTGATCAAATTGCCGTCGCGCACGGCAAAATCGCGCCACAGCCCGGCCTGAATATAGTTCGCGCCGAGCGCACGCATCTCATCCTCGATCCGCCATGGCATCAGATGCGTACCGTGCGGCAGCGCGCCCATCTCCCAGACGGCATTTTCGGCGAAGTCCTCCTCGACATTGGCGAACCCCGTAACAGTGCGCCCTTTGGCCAGCAGCTCGCCGGTTGGGAGGCGCGCGTAACGCAGCAGCGCGACGCCATGACACAAGGCAGCCGCGACCTTGCCGGCCGCGAAGAAGTTGACGAACAGCCGCTGCAACTCAGTTGCGTCTTCGAAGGTGAACATCGGCGCCTGGCCGCCAGCGACGACGATCGCGTCGAACGCGTCGACCGACAGCTCTGCAATGGGCCGGGTCGTCTCCACCAGCGCCGCCAGTTTCGGCGTCGACAGGAAACCGAGCGAGATCAGATCCATATCCGAATAGCCGGACGGATCGCGCGGGTCGCTCAATGCATCCGCCTCGCATTTGTTGCCCTCAGGCGAGAAGATCGCGACTTCGTATCCGCGCTCGGTGAAGGCGAGCCAGGGGTGAGTTAACTCGCTCCACCAAAACCCGACCGGCCAGCCTGTGGTGGTTGACACAGCCGGGTTTGAAAGGACCATCGCGACGCGTTTGGGATGCCGCGGGTCGAGTGGGTTGGAATCGCGCACGCTCATCGCGCCATCTCGACTGGTTCGCCAAGATTCGCCCAAATCGTCTTGTATTGGGTGTAGCTTTCCCACGCCACGCGGCCCTGCTCGCGGCCATAGCCGCTCATCTTGAAACCTCCGAACGGCGCATTAGGATGGTACTTGTGCCAGCAGTTCAGCCAGATCGTGCCTGCCTTGATCCGGTCGGCGAGCCGCAAGGCGCGGCCGAGATCGCTGGTCTGGATGCCCGAGGCGAGCCCGTAGCTCGTATCGTTGGCGATCCGGATCGCGTCCTCCTCGCTGTCGAATGGAATCACCGGCAGGACAGGACCGAAAATCTCTTCGCGCGATATCCTTAGGTCGTTGGTCGCATCGGCGAAGATGGTCGGCTCGATGAAGAGGCCCTTGCCGTTGACCTGGCGGGTGCCGCCGCCCGCGGCCAGTCGCGCGGTGCGCTTGCCCTCTTCGACATAGCTCAAGACCTTGTCATACTCGCCCCGCGATGCGATCGGCCCGATCATCGTCGCAGGGTCCAGCGGATCGCCGAGTGTCGCCGACTTCGCCATGGCGCTCAGCTTCTCGACGGCCTCGTCATAGCAGGCGCGTTCAACCAGCAGGCGCGATCCGGCGACGCAGACTTCGCCCTTGTTCCAGAAGATGCCCCAGAAGGCTGCCTGTATCGCGACATCGATATCAGCATCGGCGAAAACGATATTGGGACTCTTGCCGCCGAGCTCCATGGTCAGGTGTTTCATCGTCCCGGCACCGTTGCGCATGATGCCCTGGCCGACGGTGGTCGACCCGGTAAAGGCGATCTTGTCGACGCGGGCATCGTTGACCAGCGCGTCGCCGATGGTGCCGCCCGGGCCGGTGACGAGATTGTAGACGCCTGGCGGCACGCCCGCGTCGAGGATCACTTGCGCCAAGGCGAGGGCCGTCAGGGGCGTGTCGGTCGCAGGCTTGTGAACGACCGTGTTACCCGCCGCGAGTGCCGGCGCGATTTTCGAACAGGACAGCGCGAGGGGAAAATTGAACGGGGTGATCGCAGCGACCACGCCGAGCGGCTCGCGCCGTGTCAGGATCCTGATATTTGGTTCGTAGCTGGTACGATAGGCGCCGTCCATCGCGCTCATGGCGAGCCCGCCATGAAAGCGGAACAGTCCTGAGCAGTGCGGCATGATGATATCGCGGAAATCGCGATAGGGCATACCCATATCCATCGCCTCGCGCACCGCGAAATCCTCGGCCCGCTCGTCCATTAGATCGGCGATGCGAAACAGGATCTTGGCGCGCTCCTCATGATGCATCCGCGCCCAGGGTCCTTGCTCGAAAGCCCGCTGCGCGGCCGCGACGGCATCGCTCGTGTCGGTGACGTCCGCCTTCGCAATATCGGTGATCGCCGCCTCCGTGGTCGGATCAAAAGTCGTCGAAGTCTCGCCGCTGACGGCATCGCGCCATTGGCCATCGATCAGCAGACGTCCTACTGGAATCGCCTTGCGCCGCGCGGGTAGATAATCAGTCATGAACCGGTTCCGTCCTGTCGAATGAGATTGAAGGAAATTGTCGGCCCCATCCCGCGCCGATAGGCGAGCTGGACCAATAGCAGCATCATCGGCTCGATCAGGCGCGAGGCCGTGAGATCGCCGACATCGACCGGCATTGTCGGCAGATCGGCGAGAAGCCGGCAAACCGCCGCCTTGGCATCTGCGTCATTGCCGGCGACATAGCTCGTCACCGGATCGCCGTTGAGACGCGGATCATCCCTGTCAAGCAATTCGGCAAAGGTCGGAATGCACTTGACGACAAGGGCGCCCCGCGCGCGCCTCTGAACCTCCTCGCCTACAGACGTAGTAGTGCCTAGCAGCATCGTGGAAAGGTCAGGCGCGACTGCATTGGTGTTGTCCCAGACGATCTTGCCCGACAAATCGCCAAGCGCGTCCATCGCCAGCTCGAGAGCCGGCCATGGCGTCGCCAGGGCAATTACGTCGGCCCATCTCGCTACTTCGTCAGGGGCACCGAAGCCAACACGGAGGGTTGCCGCGATTGCGCGCAACTTGCCTTCGTCACGACTGAAGCTGAGGCGAATTTCGTGCCCGGCGAGGCCAAGACATTTCGCCAAGGCCTTCCCGAGCGAGCCTGGTCCGATGATCGCAACTTTCACAACTGCCTCCCGACACGCGATCGGGCTTGCCTAGCATCATTGCAGTCGCGCTTATTTCACGAATTGCCCTTGCACGATCGGGCGCACTCGTCACATGGGTCGGCGCCAATTGGCATCCGGATCCGCCGCGCGCTCACGCCCTTCCCGAACGTGTCCCTATTGGGCATGTATGTGTGGGCGACCATAGAGCAGGGTGCGATCAGCGGAGGTCCCCAGGGCACAAGCCTTCTCATATTGGTTGACGCTAGATTTTCCTTGCCTAATCCGTCGGCGTTGCGATGACTTTTGTGGCATCAGCATAACGCGATTGCCTGCAAATCCGGGGAAAGGCCGCCTCAGGACGGCTTTCCGGACTGGCACGCCCCTTGCTTCGTTATTCACGTGCAGAGCGTCTAGGGTTCCGGCCGTGTCGATCACGGTGCTGGTCCAAGAGACGCGACCGCTTGAGATGCATTGAGGCATCTGGCGGAACACGGCGGGCCAAAATCCCGGGAGAACCCTGCACGGGTTTGCTGGCGCGAACCTCTCCCGGATGCGCGCTCCGTGAACCCCCCAACAGACGTTCGGACGCAATCCGGATCGCAAACAGGGGTATGTAATGCTTCGCAAACTGGCCACAATCATCCTAGCCGCATCACTCAGCCTCCCCTTCATCTCAGCCGCGCAAGCGGCGCCCAAGAAAGACTTCAAGATTTGCTGGTCGATCTATGTCGGCTGGATGCCGTGGGGCTATCTTTCCGACAGCGGCATCATGAAGAAGTGGGCCGACAAATACGGCATCAATGTCGAGATCACCCGCATCAACGACTATGTCGAGAGCATCAACCAGTACACGGCCGGCGGCTTTGACGGCTGTTCGATGACCAACATGGATGCGCTTTCGATCCCGGCCGGCGGCGGTGTTGACACGACGGCCTTGATCGTCGGCGATTTCTCCAACGGCAACGACGCGGTCATCCTCAAGAACAAGACCGCGCTCAAGAATATTGCCGGCCAGAAGGTCAATCTCGTCGAGCTTTCCGTCTCACATTACCTACTTGCGCGCGCGCTGGAGACGGTAGGGTTGGCCGAAAAGGACATTACGGTGGTGAACACCTCCGATGCCGACATGGTCGCTGCCTACGGCACCAGCGACGTCACCTCCGTCGTCACCTGGAATCCGCTGGTCTCGGAAATCGCTGCCATGCCGGGCGCCCACAAGGTATTCGATTCGACTGAGATTCCCGGCGAGATCATCGACATGATGGTCGTCAACACCGCGACGCTGAAGGACAATCCGGCCTTGGGCAAGGCGCTTGTCGGTGCATGGTATGAAGCCATGGCGCTGATGACGTCGGGCACGCCCGAAGGCAAGGCGGCCAAGGAAGAGATGGCCAAGGCGTCGGGGACGGATCTTGCCGGTTTCGACGCTCAGCTTGCATCAACGGCGATGTTCTTCGAGCCGGCCAAGGCGGTCGCATTCACCAACGGCGCCGAACTGCCGAAGACCATGGATCTGGTGCGCAACTTCCTGTTCAGCCACGGCATTC
Source organism: Mesorhizobium sp. M0185 (assembly GCF_040322175.1). NCBI lineage: Bacteria > Pseudomonadati > Pseudomonadota > Alphaproteobacteria > Hyphomicrobiales > Phyllobacteriaceae > Mesorhizobium > Mesorhizobium sp. M0185. Next base: position 11,632 of record NZ_JAMYSY010000025.1, read on the forward strand.
TTGGTACCAACGCGCCGAGCGTCGACGTGATCGGCATGAGCTTCCCCGACGGCTCGACGCTGGGCGACGTCAACAACGTTAAGCTGCGCTTCGATCCGGCCTTTATGGCAGAGGCAGCGGGCGGAACGCTCTGACGCGGGAGCGCGACATGCTAGCCAGAGGAACCGGCATCATGCAGACCGCAGCAGGCCCCGAAGTCGCACGCCTGCAACTTAGCAGGCCGAAAGCGCGGCTTCGCCTCATCAACGCGACGGTCTCCCGCGGCGGAGCGTTGCTGCTTGGGACGCTGCCGTTTGCCGCCGTGGCGATTGCCTATCTCTTCGCTTCGGCGCAAAGGCTGGCGGTCAATCCCAGCGACAAGCTGCTGCCCTCCCCTGCACAGATGTGGTCGGCCTTTTCAGACCTGGCGACAGTGCCGGACAAGCGCTCCGGCGACCTGATCCTGTGGGCCGACACCTATGCCAGCCTGATCAGGCTGTTCGCCGGAGTCGGCATGGCCACGCTGGTGGCACTCAGCCTCGGCGTCGCCATAGGTTTCATCCCGCGCGTCAGGGCCTTTCTGCTGCCCTTGGTCACAGTTGTCTGCGTCATCCCGCCACTGGCGCTGCTGCCGATCCTGTTCATTGCGCTCGGCCTCGGCGAAACGGCCAAGATCACCTTGATCGCTCTCGGCGTCGCACCGGTCATGGTGCGCGACATCGCCAACCGGGTGATGGAATTGCCGCCGGAGCTCGTCGCCAAGGCACAGACGCTCGGCGGCAACAGCTGGACCATGGTGCTCAGGCTGGTGCTGCCACAGGTCATGCCGCGCCTCATCACTTGCGTACGGCTGGCGCTTGGGCCGGCCTGGCTGTTCCTGATCGCGGCAGAAGCCATCGCCTCCACCGAGGGGCTCGGCTACCGCATCTTCCTCGTTCGTCGCTACCTATCGATGGACGTCATCCTGCCTTACGTCGCCTGGATCACGCTGCTTGCGGTGATGACCGACTGGCTGCTCGTGCGGCTCTCTCACATCATCTCGCCCTGGGCCCATCCGGTGCGGCGCAGATGAGCCGGATCCTCGTCCATGGGCTGGAGAAGAGCTACGGCGACGCCCGCGTGCTGGAACGGGTCAATGTCTCCGCCGAAGCGGGTGAATTCCTGTCGCTGGTTGGCGCCAGCGGTTGTGGAAAATCGACATTCCTGCGCATCCTGCTTGGCCAGGAACAGCAAAGTGGCGGCGTGGTCGTCGTCGGCGACCAGCCGATCGTGCCGGAACCGACGCCGCAGCGCGGCATCGTCTTCCAGCGCTATTCCGTGTTTCCGCATCTGACCGCGCTACAGAACTTGCTGCTGGTCGAGGACTTCCGTTCGGGCGGACCGTTCGGCCGCGTCTTCGGCGCCAGGCGCAAAAGCGCCAGACAAGAAGCCGAAACCATGCTGGAACGGGTCGGGCTTGGCCATGCGCGCGATCTCTATCCGGCCACGCTTTCTGGCGGCATGCAGCAGCGGCTGGCGATCGCGCAGACCTTGCTCGGCCGGCCGCAGATCCTGCTTCTCGACGAGCCGTTCGGCGCACTCGATCCCGGTATTCGCATCGAGATGCATGAGCTGCTCACCGAGCTCTGGACCGAGCACGGCATGACCGTGGTCATGGTCACCCACGATATCGGCGAGGCATTCAAGCTCGGCACCCGCGTGCTGGTCTTCGACAAGGTGCGCCACGACCCCCAGTTCCCGTCCGCCTATGGCGCGACGATCACCTACGATCTGAAGCTCGACCGCAAGCACCGGGCTTCCGCACGAGACGTGGCCGAAGTGGCCGCGATGGTCGGGACGACCCGACTGGATAGCGCAATCGCGACGACGGCGTCGTGAAGGAGGTTTCATGCACAGAGATAGTCCAGAACGCCGGCATCGTCGCGCCGGGCTCACCGACCACCAGCCACGCCAACGCTTCCACCATCCGAACTTCGAGATCCGCGACATGCAGGGCTGGAAGTCGATCGAGGCGGAAGGAAAGCTGCCCGAGGATGGCTGGCGCAAGGAACAGAAATGGGCACTCGACATGGGCCTGCCCGGATCGGATTCGATCATCGACAAGTCGATCCCGACATTCGCGCGAGGCGAGTTGCCGCATTTCGCCGGCATCAACACCTTCCTCAAGGCGCCCTATGTCGAGAACGTCCGCGATGTCGGCAGATATGACGCTGCCGTCATGGGCATTCCTTTCGACAGCGGCACCACCTACCGGCCCGGAACCCGCTTCGGGCCGCAAGGCATGCGCCGCATCTCGGCGCTCTACACGCCTTACAATTACGAGCTCGGTGTCGACCTGCGCGAGCAGATGACGCTTTGCGACGCCGGCGACGTCTTCACCATCCCCGCCAATCTCGAAAAGAGCTTCGACCAGATCACCAAGGGCGTCAGCCATGTCGCCTCTTCCGGTGCGCTGCCGATCATGCTCGGTGGCGACCATTCGATCGGGTTTCCGTGCGTGCGCGGCATCGCCGACGTTACCTCCAAGCGCATCGGCATCATCCATTTCGACCGCCACATCGACATTCAGGAAAAGGATCTCGACGAACGTATGCACACGACGCCCTGGTACTGGGCAACCAACTTGCCGAACGTCTCCGCCACCAATCTGGTGCAGCTCGGCATCGGCGGCTGGCAGGTGCCGCGCTACGGCGTCGCCGAGGCGCGGAAGCGCGGCACCAACGTGCTGACGATTTCCGATATCGAACAGATGGGGCTGGAGAAGGCGGCGGAGATCGCGCTCGAGCTCGCGTGGAAGGACACCGACGCCGTATACATCTCCTTCGATGTCGACAGCATCGATTGCGGTTTCGTGCCGGGTACGGGCTGGCCGGAGCCCGGTGGCTTCCTGCCGCGCGAGGCACTGAAGCTGCTCGGGCTAGTGTCGGCGCCCGGCATCTGCGGACTGGAAGTGGTCGAGGTGTCGCCGCCCTACGACACGTCAGACATCACGGCGCTGTTTGGCGTGCGGGTTGTCGTCGAGGCGCTCGGCTCGATGGTCGCGCACGGCAATCTCGGCAAGCACAAATCCATCATCGACAAGCCGACGAGCTTTTGACGATGCACGATGATCATCACCACCACAGCCATGACCATGGCGACGGTCACCATCACGGGCCGAACGGTCATCATCACCATCCCCACCCCGTCGGCCACAACGGGCCGGCCGGCAAGCCGTTGCAATGGCAGACACCGCATCTACCGCACGACCATGCGCCCGAACCCGCCGACGCGCCGGCGACGGATCTCGATCTCGTCGAGATCGCGTTTCTCGAAGGGTTTTCGCGGGCGCCCGACCCCTCCAGTTTCCTGCGCCTCGCCGGAATTCCCTTCGTCGGCGAAACCGCCGACGGCATGCGGCTGCATCTCCTGCGCGTCGAGACGCAGGACATGGTCGATGTCGGCGCCGTCATGCCGATGATCGGCGGCGCTGGCGTCACCTATCACCCGCTGCCCGCGAAACTGACGTCGCGCCGGCGCCGCCTGGCCTTCGTCTACCATGACGGCAAGGCACAAACGCCCCTTGACTTCGGCGAGGCGCGACTTCTGGCCGACAGGTCCGGCGCCGCACAATTCACCATGCCAGGGGCCGGACAATGAGCACCGGCCTTGAACCGATCGCACCCCTATCAAACAGGTCCAGAACCATGAACAGAACGCTTTCATTCTTCGGCAGACTCGCCCTGGCAGCCGCCACAACCCTCATCCCCTCATTGGCCTTCGCCCATAGCGGCGGATTTCATGCCCACGGGTTTGTAGACGGCCTTCAGCACCCGCTGACCGGTATGGACCACCTGCTTGCCATGATGGCTGTCGGCATCATTGCCGCTCGCGCCGGCGGCAAGGGGATCATCATCGTGCCGTCGTGCTTTGTCTCGGCGATGCTCGCTGGCGCCCTGCTCGGTATCGCCGGCATCGGCCTGCCCTCACTGGAAACCGGCATAACGCTATCGCTGGTGGTCTTCGGCGCCATGATGGCGCTTGCCAAGCCGCTTCCGCTCGCTGTGGCCGCCTCGCTGACTGCTCTCTTCGCCCTCTTCCACGGCAATGCCCATGGCCTCGAAATTCCCGAGACGGCCAGCGGCATCGCTTATGCGGTCGGCTTCGTGGTCGCTACTTCGGCTCTTCACGCGACCGGCGCGTTAGCCGCCCTAACACTTCGGCGCTGGCCGCGAGCCATCCGCACGGCAGGGGTCGGCACGTCGTTGGTCGGCGTGGCGCTGGCGGCACAGATCATCTGAACCGCAGCCCATTCATCTGCGATGAACAGGAGGCGAAGGCGTGATCAACCGGCTAACCGTTTGGCAGCGCATCCGAAACGTGCTGTACCAGATCCTGAAGACCCGGTCTGAGCGACTCTGATCTCATCCGGAGATTGAGGCTAGCAGCTTGCCGTACGCCGCGCGCGCGTACGGAGCGGTCCGCCGTGGGTCGCGATTAACTTCCTAGCTGCAGCCGGACGGTCTTGCCTGACGTCGCCGGCCTGTTCCCAGCTACGCCAAATGATCGCCGTCGTGAACTCCGCGCCGGCGAGCGTGACTTGGACGGCACCGCTGCTGGCGGCCTCCCGGGCGAGGTCATGAAGAACTGGCGTGTCAAAGCGCCGAACACATTCGATCGCGAATTCGGCTTCTCACGCATGGGCTACGAGATCGCCTGGGGTGCGGCGATGGCCGATGTAGCATCCAGACAGTAATTCGAGGTCGATTGCGTAGGGGACTATGCGCGGCTTTCTATTCCGAACACCGTGCCGGCGTCGTTCAAGCACTTGATAAACGATCCTGACACTCCACCGGCGGTTGGCAACACATCTGCGGCCTCCACAGGCCCACCATAAGTCAATAAAATCAAACGCTATGGACGGCGGTTCGCCAGCCTTGACTTGGCTAACCAAGTGCAACAATGCCTCTAAATCATTGAAAGGTAACGATAATGGTGGGCCCGGAGGGTATTCAGAAAGCCATAAAAATCAATTGGTAAGAGATCAGTGGGACTTCAGAGCATTCAAATCTTTTCCAATGTTTTTCAATGTTGTTGTCCCACTCAGAAATGCCTCAGTCCACCAAGCCGACGCACTGAACGCCTCACTCGGAAGGGAGGTTTGCGCAAGGCGAAAGGAAGATCGCGTCGGTGTGCAGCCTTCCTGAGAAAGGTCGCGGTAGCGCCAACTGCTGACGCTCAGCGCGAAGACATCAATGTCCTGTTATGGGGCCGTCAGAGGACCGGCCGCTTGTCGCGCCAAGAAGCGATAGCAGACATGCAACTAGGTGGTACAAAATCTCTAGCGTGACCCTTTCGAGACATTTGCGTGCGGCATTTGCGTCTCGAAAGCGGTTCTTTAGTGCTACCAGCACCAACGACCGTCGGCGGTCGTTCAGAACACGGGTTACCGTCTCTAAACCGTATATTGGACCGGGCAGCCGCCGGAAATTGATCGAATGGAGGTGATCGCATGTCAGGAGGCGTTCAAAACGACCTACGACCGCGATCTTCATCGCGGCCGTTTTCATGGTGTCATTCCCGGCTATGCTGACAAGTTCTTTATGATCGGCAGCTTGCGGATCGTCTTGCCCGTCGCCGCCCGTAGCGCGTTGGCGACGGCCGGGCCGATCGGCGGCACACCCGGCTCGCCAACGCCCGTGGGCGGCTCGTCGGACGGCACAATGTGCACCTCGACGCGCGGCATCTGCTCGATCCTGAGCGGCATATAGGTGTCGTAGTTCTCTTGGTCTACGACACCGCCCGTCAGGGTCAGCTCCTCCTGGAGGATCGCGCCTAGCCCGAAGCCGATACCGCCCTCCATCTGAGCGCGGATCTGGTCAGGATTTATCGCGGTGCCGCAATCTACCGCGCAGACGACGCGGTCGACTTTGAAATCATTTCCATCGATGAAGGTGATCTCGACCACCTCGGCGACATAGGTCGAGAGGCTTTCATGCAGGGCCACGCCGCGGAAACGGCCTTCCGGCAGAGGCTTGTCCCAGCCTGCCTTCTCAGCAGCCAATTTCAGCACGCCGGCATGCCGTGGATGGTGACCGAGCATCGACATGCGGAAGTCGACCGGATCACGGTTCGCAGCGGCGGCGAGCTCATCGATCAGGGTTTCCATTGCGTAAGCGGTGTGGGTGGAGCCTACCGAACGCCACCACAGCACTGGGATGTTCACGTCCGTGGTGGTCAGCTCGACCTTCAGGTTCGGGATCGCATAGGGCAGGTTGGTGGCGCCCTCCACGGAGGTCGGATCGATGCCGTTCTCGATCATCGCCGCAAAGGGCGAACCGTCCGCGATCGATTGGCCCACGATGTGGTCATGGAGAGCGACGACATTGCCTTCCTTGTCGAGCCCCGCCTCGACTGCGTGCACATAGGTCGGCCGGTACCGCCCACCCCGCATGTCGTTCTCGCGGGTCCACTGCACCTTCACTGGCTTGCCGGGTCCCAGTGCACGCGCTGTGGAAACAGCTTCGATAATGAGATCTGCGTCCGAGACCGCTCGGCGGCCGAAGCTGCCGCCGGTCTTCATCACGTGCAGCCTCACCTTGTCCGGCGTGGTGCCGCCTACTTGAGCGGCAGCCGCCTGATAAAGGTCGGGCATCTGGTGTCCGCCCCACACGTCGATGGTGCCGTCTTCGTTGATTCGGGCGGCCGCGTTGAGTGGCTCGATCGAAGCATGGACAAGATAGGGGAATTCGTAGTGCCCTTGGATGACTTTCTCAGCACTGGCCAACGCTGCGGGAGTGTTACCGTCGTCGCGCGCGGTGGCCGGGCCCGGATCGTCTGCTGCCTTAGTGTATTCGGCCATGATCTCGGCCGTGCCGCGCCTTTCGGCCTTCTCTTCGTTCCAGGTCACCTCCACGAGATCGCGGCCCTTGAGCGCCGTCCACATGTCCCTGCCGACGACGGCAATGCCGCGCGGCGTCTGGACGACATCGACAATGCCGTCGAGTGCCTTGGCCTTGGAGGCGTCGAAGCTCTCGATCTCAGCGCCGAACTTCGGCGGATGGATCATAACGGCCGTATTGAGTCCATCCATCTTGAGGTCGATCGTGTAGGTCTGCGCGCCATTGGTCTTGCCGGCGGAATCGTAGCGCTTGAGGCTGTCCGATCCGATCTGGGCCCACTTGTCGCGCGGCTTTAGCGGCACGTCGTCGGGAACCGGCATTCCCGCTGCGGCTTCACCCAGGTCACCGAAGCGCGCCTGCATCCCTGAGGCGTGCGACACGACCCCGGAAGCGACTGTGATCTCGCCGGCTGGCACGTCCCACCGCTGCGCCGCGGCCGCCACCAGCATGGCCCGTGCGGCAGCACCCGCCTTGCGGTAGCGCTCCCACGACGAGCTCATCGACGTGGAGCCACCGGTTCCCTGCGCGGCCCCGCCCCAGGCGAGATTGCCGTAGAGCGCGGTATTGCCATATCCGCCGACCACGTGGACCTGCGCCCAGGCGCCGTCGAGCTCTTCCATAACCAGGGTGGCGATGCCGAAATAGGAGCCTTGTCCCATCTCGAACTGCGACGAGTGGATGACGATTCGGTTCTCCGGTGTGATCTCGACATAGGTCTGGAAGGGGTTCGCCTGGACCGCTGCAGGCGTCGTTTGTGCGTTGGCGGGCGCGGCCATCATTAGCCGGTAGCCCACGGCGAGGCCCGCGGTGGTGACGGCCGTGCCGAGGAGGAACTGGCGCCGCGTGGGCCCCACGGCATTATGCTTCGGGAGAAACTGCAACATGCCTCAAGTCTCCAGCCGGTTGGCGGTCTCGTGGATGGCCGCGCGGATGCGATGATAGGTGGCGCAGCGGCAGAGATTTCCGCTCATCGCCGAATCAATATCATCGTCCGTCGGCTTCGGCGTCTCTGTCAGGAGGGCCACGGCCGACATGATCTGGCCAGACTGGCAATAGCCGCATTGAGGTACGTCGAACTCGGCCCACACGGCCTGGACCGTTTCGCCGATCTTGCCCGACACGCCCTCAATGGTGGTGATCGAGGCTCCTTCGATGTCGCCGACTGCGGTCTGGCACGAGCGCGTCGGCATGCCGTTAACGTGAACCGTGCAAGCGCCGCACTGGGCAAGGCCGCAACCGAATTTCGTTCCTGTGAGTCCGATGCCGTCACGGATCGCCCAGAGCAGCGGCATCTCTGGATCGACGTCGAGTGTTCGCGCCTCGCCATTGAGGGTAAAAGCGACCATGGCTTGCTCTCCTTGTCCTGAGCTGGCTATCTCGTTGCGCCTCCGCCCGGCTAGGAACCGGACTCTTCTTGCTGAGGCATAGCGACCACAGACTAGGATCGCGAAGCTCGAGCAACAAGCCGCTAGCTGGCAATCGCGAGATCGTGAAGTGGCTCGTGTCGAAAGGCTGGAGGCAACTGAATGTCATTTTTGGGCCCACCGGCCGGTCAGTTTCCTGCTCGATGACCTGGTTGGCAGTCATTCCGCTTCTAAGCCTAAACCCCAGACATGAACTGTAGCAGCATCATAAAAGACGACATCAAGCGGCGATTTTCTCGTTGCGCTGCACCGCTAGCTCGTTCGCGTGGTTCATGATCCGCTGGTTATCCGCGGATGCTGGTTCACCATAGGTGCCAGAAACTTGCCACGCGCTATGCGGTTAAGGATGTGGTCGTCATTCGTAGCGAGCGAATGGCCGAAAATGAAGAAGCAATGGCTGGCGGTCTTCCCATTCGCGGTGAACTGCTTGAAGCCTTGGTACAGGTAGGCATTGTGACGGATCTTCGCCTTCTTCTGGGCGCTGGTGGGCTGATGAAGGGCGGCTTAGGGTCATGATTCCCGCTGCAATGACCGATGAGTCACAGACGCTGCATTTCGCGCTAGACCGCAACTGCGGTATTCTCGATCATACGCTCAGCCATCCTATTCGCACCTCGTTGCCGCCGTTCGCCGCACCTATCGATCGGAGGCCTTCCAGCCTCGCGATAGCCGCGCTATGTGGCTGCACACAACCTGACGACGAACAGGAGCAAGATTGGACATAGAAGCCAGCACAAGATCGCCCTCCCCCTGTCCTTGCTCGTTTTCATGCGAAAACAATCGAACTGAGTGCTGCGGGGATAGCGAGGTCGATTTGGCCCACTTCAGAGCGAAGTCGGCCATAAGCCATTGATATAATTTTGGTGGGCCCTGAGGGTGCTTGGAAAGTCAGAAATATCAAAGGCTATTCGACAGTGGGACTGTGTTGCGTTACTATGCTCTCCGGTCTTTTCCGGTTGATTTGTCCCATCCTGATGCCGATTGCGGTCATTCGCCGCTGCCTTGGTCAATTCCCGATTCCACAAGCATCCGGTCCTGAGTGGGCAGACGGGCTTCCTAGTGGTAATTAGTCAGCGACACGTTGACCGTTCTCGTCACGCGGGTGAAATCTACGTTCGACCATATACGTCGTCGAAGCGAACGATATCATCCTCGCCGAGATAATCGCCGCTCTGCACTTCAATGATCACCAGGTCAATTCTGCCTGGGTTCTCCAGCCGATGCTTATGGCCGCAGGGGATGTAGGCTGATTCGTTTGTCGCCAGGAACAACTCCTGCTCGCCATTGACGATTTTCGCGGAGCCGCTGACCACGACCCAGTGCTCCGAACGATGATAGTGCATCTGCAGGCTCAGCCGCCGACCGGGCTTCACCTCGATGCGTTTGATCTTGAAGCGCTCGCCTTCCTCAAGAACCGTGTAGGTACCCCACGGCCGATGTACCGTGCTGTGGACCAGGTGAGCTTCATGTCCTGAAGCCTTGAGGCCCTCGAACAGCTTCTTGACGTCCTGAACGCGGTCGCGGGATGCGACGAGCAAAGCGTCCGGGGAATCGACGATCACCAGATCGCTGACACCGACCGTGCCGATGACGCGCTTGTCGGAGCTCACATAGCTGCCGGTCGTGTCGACCATATGCACATCGCCGCGGATCCTGTTCCCGCTTTCGTCGGGGGCGATCAAATCGGCCATTGCGTTCCAGGATCCGATGTCGTTCCAATCCATGTCGCAGGCAACCACGGCAAGTTTGTTCGTCTTCTCCATGACAGCGTGGTCGAGCGAGATTCGCGGGGCGGAGCCGAAATGCTCAGGCGCGAGTTCGATTTTGGCAAAGCCTTCGCCTTGACTGAAGCGGCCGTTCTCGTAGCTGTCGGAGACGGCCTGGATCACCGCGGGGCAATGCGATGCCATCTCGTCGAGCATGGTTTGTGCGCTAAAGCAGAAAATGCCGGCGTTCCAGAAGAAGCGCTTGGACGCGACATAGGCTTTGGCTGTGTCCAGATCCGGTTTTTCAACGAAACGGACGACTTTCTCACCATCCGCTTCGATATAGCCGAATGCCGTGTCCGGTCTGGTTGGGGTGATGCCCAATGTGGCGATCCGCCCGAGCTTCGCATGTTCGATGGCCCGGCACATGACGTCTAAAAATGCAGGCAGGTTGCCAACCATGTGATCGGCTGGGAAGACGCATAGAATCGCGTCAGGGCCTTGCGTTGCCTTGGCATGGATGGCGGCTGCCGCAACGGCTGCGGCCGTATCCCGGCCTTCAGGCTCGAGCAGAAAGGTGCGTGGCAGGACCACGGAATCTAGTTCGTCGAACTCGTCCTTGGTAAGGAAGAGGTGTTCCCCAGATGTCACGGCGACGAGTTCCACTACGCCCTTTATCGAACCGACGCGCAACACAGTGTGCTGCATCAGTGAATGCCCGTCTGCCACTTTGAGGAAAGGTTTAGGGTGCGATTGCCTTGAGGCGGGCCATAGCCGCGATCCGGCTCCGCCGCTGATGATGACGGGAACCACTTTCATATAACAACCTCGATTTCGTCTCTGGAGTGATTGCCCGCGCCCTTTCGAGCGTTAGCGTCACGATCGCCGTCGCTCTGGCTTGGTCTGCGGCCTCCGAGTAACAGCGAAGTTCTGGCGCGTTGCCGAACGGCCTCAGATGACGACGCTATCGGTATCGTACGACGCTTCCATGGCCTCGATGAGAAATGGACATTCAACTATGCCTGTTGGTTGCATCCGCCGAATTGTGCAGGTGACGGGTCTTAACTGAGACCAGAGATTCTTTGGCTGTCTTCTATCAAAATCAAACGACTTGGCTCCTTCAGATCGAACTCAATTACGCGTGGTACGAAAAGGCGTGCATATCGTGTAAAGGCGCTCGTCGGAGGAAACCGAATTACAGTATCGCAGCGCCCGAGAAGATACATCTCAACGAGGGCGGAAATTGCGCCGTCCATCCCAAGTGCTGCAGTGTGTAAGGGGCCGTCTTGATCGGATCGGAAATGCTTGGGGACGGTGAGAAGATCGGGAAACCTGGCCGACAGGTGATCCAGGATTTGCGCGCTGTCCGTGCACAAGAACAGCCGCACAGGCTTGGGGTGCGGTAACGCTTTAGCCTTATCAACCGCAGTGCACACTTGTCGAACGGCGAACTCCGGATCGGCCCAGTAGGGCGCATGGTCCATGATGTCTTCACCGTTACCATGTCGAACATGAACCCCGATGATGCTGTGCCCCTCAAAACATTCTTGGTAAATGGCATCTATGCGTGTTTGAATTTCAGACCGAGGCTTGACACTCTGGAAGACCTGCCGCTCGGCATCCTCATCGCAGCGCCACATCAAGCAAGCGTCACACACTACTGTGTTCGCTTCGACATCGTGTTCGGCCTGAAAGAGCTCGCCCAACTCGTCGCGCTCTTGGAAAATCTGCTCATCTGGGCGGTAAAGGCAGTCGATCGCTGGCCTATTCCACCACTCCGGGAAGAATGGACCCGGGAAGGAAAAGTCGTTGATCCGGTCGTCGCAAATAGCCGGTACGCCAGCGATGTCATTGATCGGTTCGAAGAACACCGGAAAGGCATTTGTGAAGGGTTGGTCGAGATAGCAGGACCCGCGCCAGTCGACGGCTAGCGTTCGTCCCGACCGCTGAGCGTAGCGCCAAGCGGCCGCCAGCGACCATAGACAATCACCGAACCCCGTACGCCTCTGAGAGACGACGAACCTGCGCTTTAGCAATCCACTGACCTGCATTTTCGGAAATTTCGTTTCAGAGACGAGGTTGCATCTGGCTTGGGATCTCTTAATCGATACTAGTCGACCGTTACGCCGGGCGATTTGGTAGAGGCTGCGCGTGGGGCAGAAGAGCTCCCTCTGCACTGCCTATCCTTATCTCTGTGACGCTCGCAAATCTTGACGCCGGGTACTCCCGCTTCCGGTTAAATTCAGCGTTCTCTAATGCGCCGGGCGACATCTGTAAAATTGATTGCGTGGATGTGGCCCATCCATGTGTTGGATACTAAGGCATTCCTTGACGATGGGCCTCTGCTGACGCGAGGCCGCGCTTTGCTAAGCGAAACAGCCGTTCGAGGCAGTCCACAAAGTCCCTTTTTCAAGTCCAATTCTTAACTGCCTCAACGTAACATGTCATTTGCGGGCGTTTCCTGAAGGACGGATGTGCAGGACCCGCCAGCCGTCGAATGTCAGGCGCAGGCCATCCACGTCATTTATGGCCATCATGGCGTCCGGTCCCATCGAAAGATGCGACACGGCGCCCTCTGACGCTTTCAAGTGCGCCAACATGGCGCAACTCGTGTCGACCGGATAGCTTTCGATCCGGCCGGACTGAGCGACTGGCACGCGATGCTGTGCGACGACGGCCGAGAGAGGAATTTTGGCGTCTGCAGCCATGTGGAGGATCGTTCCGACGGTTCTGCGGGTTCTCGGTGTCGGAGCCGACACCTGTGCGAACCCGCTCTCGTCCGTTTTCGACAGGCCCTTGAGGTTCATGATCCTGTTGTTCGCCGAGATCACCCGCCAGTTCAGCGATCCAGGTGAAGATCGGCACGCCTGTCGATGCGGCGATCATCGCCTCGGCCAGCGAAGATGATGAAGAGGGCCATTGGGTCAAGTACAAGCGCCGACCAGCGTTTCATTGCTTCAAAGCCCATTTCGGTGCCTACGCCGATACGGCCCTTGTCGAGGAGATCGCCGTCACGGCGCCCACACCGAGGACGGCAACGCCGTTCCTGATGCTCTGCCCGACAATCCCGGCGAAGTGTTTGCCGACAGCGCCTACCGAGGCAATCATCTCGGCGACGCGGTGCGCGCCAAGGGTGGAAGGCCGCGCATCGTCGCAACCGCTGTGGGGGCGCGACGAGGCCGAAAGCTCGACGCCTGGAACCGACCGATCCACAGAATTTGTACTCGGATCGAGAAGATCTTCGGCACCTGTAGCCGGATGCGATGGCGAGGGCTGGCAAAGGCGGCCGTTCAAATTCGCCGCACTGCGATCGCCTACAGTATGAAACACAGTTTGATGGTCGCCTCGTCCCCCCATCGTTGAAGCCCAGCGACCGTTTTCGGGCTAGCGCGCCCGAAATTCCTTGGAGGTCAATACGTAATGCCCTACCCGGCTTTTCGCCGCCGTCTCAAATGTGCGGTTCGCCCAAAGCCCCCACTGCCACGAACGTTGTCTTCGCGCGGAGCGAAACCTCGCGCCCACGACTTTGTGCCGCCGATGTGCCGCGCTGCCCTGCCAAACAATCCATTTTATGGATGCACCTCATCCAAACAATCGATTTCACTGATCAAAACAATTTCCATTAGAAGACGCTGAAGCAGGCAATGATTAAGATTACTTGGTTAGCGCAAGAGAGCGGTAAGGTGGAGTTGTCGGCTTGGACCCACATGCCCGCCATTTTATCTGGGAATGGCTACGTGCCCTGTTGGCGCAGGGCAAGACGATTCTACTGGCCACCCACTTCGTGGAAGAAGCGGAGCGGCTATGCAACCGACCTGCGTGCTTGAGAACGGACGTGCGTCCTCACTCGCTGATTGATGAGCAAATCGGGTGCGACGTGATTGAAATCTATGTCGCTCACCCCGTGAGCTGAGTTCGGCACTCAGGCCGCATGTGCGACTTAGGCAGGTTAGCGGCGAGACTCTGTTTTGCTATGCCTCCAAGCAGGAGCAGGTGTGCTCGCTGGCTGACACTGTCAATGACGAGCTCCGCGCCGCATCTGTCGAAATCCTACCATAGGGTATGGGGCGGGCCGCAGTTTGCTGGCGGTGTGGCGAGCCGGAGTCGAAACTTCAACTATAATAGAGCAGGAAGAAAATGGGCGAGAACAGGAAAGTTGCTCTGGTTACGGGCATAACGGGACAGGATGGTGCCTATCTTACCCGTCTTCTGCTGGAAAAAGGCTACGTCGTTCATGGGATTAAGCGACGTTCCTCTTCCTTCAACACGGGTCGCATCGAAGACATCTACCAAGACCCGCACGATCCCGATCCGCGCCTAATTTTGCATTACGGTGACCTCACTGATGCGACTAATCTCATCCGAGTAGTTCAGGAATCCCAGCCAGACGAGATTTACAACTTGGCCGCTCAGAGCCATGTCCAGGTGTCGTTCGAAACGCCGGAATACACAGCAAACGCCGACGGTATCGGAACATTGCGACTTCTTGAGGCGATCCGCCTCCTCGGTCTGAAGGACAAGACCCGCTTCTATCAGGCCTCGACTTCAGAGCTCTACGGCCTCGTGCAATCCGTACCGCAGAACGAAACAACGCCCTTTTATCCGCGCAGCCCTTACGCCGCCGCCAAGCTCTACGCCTACTGGATCGTGGTCAACTATCGCGAGGCCTATGGTATCCATGCTTCCAACGGCATTCTCTTCAATCATGAAAGCCCACTGCGCGGCGAAACTTTTGTGACGCGCAAGATCACCCGCGCCGCCGCTGCTATCTACCTCGGCAAGCAGGACAAGCTTTATCTCGGCAATCTGGATGCTCAACGCGATTGGGGCCATGCGCGTGAGTACGTGCGTGGTATGTGGATGATGATGCAGCAGGATCAACCGGATGATTACGTGCTGGCGACGGGCAAGACGACCCCTGTCCGCCAATTCGTCGAATGGGTTTTCGAAGATGTCGGCGTCGAGCTCGAATGGCGTGGTGAGGGAATCGACGAAAAGGGCTATGATGTCGAGACCGGCAGATGCCTAGTCCAGGTAGACCCACGCTACTTCCGCCCCACGGAAGTCGATCTTCTCCTGGGCGATGCCACCAAGGCGAAGGAGAAGCTCGGCTGGGTGCATGAGACATCCGTGCGCGAGCTCGCCGCGGAAATGGTGCGGGAAGACCTCAAGGTCATGCAGACGTCGGTAATCATGAAGGAAGCATAATGTACGATCTGAAGGGAAAAGCCGTGTGGGTCGCGGGCCACAAGCATGGTGGGCAGCGCTGTTGTAGGCCGCCTCGCGTCTGAAGACTGCAAAGTTATGGCCGCCCTGACGTTTCCCCCAATTTTATCCAGTCGTGAGTTCGTTTCCGGGGGTGGATTTGCCCTGATGGCCGGTGGACGCGACGGGTGCTGGCGCGGAGCGTTTCACGTTGCGCAGCGCGAGCGACCGTCGCGGGTTGAAGGTCGATGCACATTCGTTGGGTGTCTGCCATCCGATGTGCGAGTGCGGACGCGCGCCGTTGTACAACACGACGAGAGAACGCCCACGGGACCGAGGAACGCAAGTTTCTTTATCCATGGCATCCCTGGGCCGGGCGTTGTGTTCACGTTCATGAGGTGATCGAGAAGGCTGACCGGGAGGTTTTCCGCTGCAGTCTCTCTGGCCGCGCCTCCGATCGGTGGCTGGAGGTTCCGGCCTGGATGTTTGATCGCGCGGTCTGCACCGCGTGGCGCATTGCCGCTGCCCCACATGTCGATCCCAGAACGCTTGGCGTCTTGGTGACACTGCTGCAGGACGCGACGGCCAATTCCCACACCCCATCGCAATTGGAGGTTTCGGGCGCAGCATCGGATCCTCACGACGCGAATCGGGGAGAGGTCCATGCCGCGCCAGCCCACGACATATCAGTTCGATCTGTTCTCCAACCCGCACGATGCGGAGACCGCGCAGATGCCACCATGGCAGGCGCTGCCGGAAGAGACGCGCCTGACGCTGACAAAGCTGATGGTGCGCCTGATCCTCGACCACGTCGACGGCGAGCGCGCCGTTCCACGGGAGGAGGCACGCCATGATGCATGAGAAGATCCGGCCCCACCATCTGGAGCGAAAGGCGATCCTTTATGTGCGGCAGTCCTCGGCCCATCAGGTTCTGCACAATCGTGAGAGCAGCGCCCTGCAGTATGCGATGCGCGATCGCCTGGTCGCGCTCGGCTGGTCTTGCATCGAGACGGTCGATGACGATCTCGGCCGCTCTGCTGCTGGCGGTGTCGCGCGAGCGGGCTTCGATCGGATGGTCGCAGCAGTCTGTCTCGGCAAGGTTGGGGCGGTTGCGGCGCGGGAGGTATCGCGCTTCGCCCGCAACAGCCGCGACTGGCAGCAGCTCATCGAGATGTGCCGCGTCGTCGATACCGTGCTGATCGACCAGGAGACGGTCTACGCACCGCGCCAGGGCAATGACCGGCTGCTGCTGGGATTGAAGGGCAGTCTCAACGAGTATGAGCTCGATCTTCTGCGTCAGCGCTCCTTGTCGGCCCGCTATGAGAAGGCCCGGCGCGGTGAACTCGTCGTCGCTTCCCCGGTCGGCTTCGTGAAGGTCGGCGACCGGCTGGAGAAGGATCCCGACCGTCGCATGCAGGAGGCCATCACCCTTGTGTTTGACAAGGTGGCGGAACTCGGCAGTGCCCGCCAGGCCCTGCTCTGGTTCCTCGAACATGGGCTGGATTTGCCTGCCAAGCGCAACAATGGCGATGTGGTCTGGCGCAGGCCAAGCTATGCGACCATCCACCGAATGATCGAGAACCCGATTTACGGCGGCGCCTACGCCTATGGTAAGCCTCGTGCTGCGTCGGGATATGATGCAACAGCCATTCGTTCGCGCAGCCGCCGTAAGGCGCGTGATGAATGGCTGGCGCTGATCCCGGGTGCACACGAAGGCTACGTCAGCTGGGAAAGGGCGGAAGCGATCCGCAAGATGGTGAGCGACAACGTGCCCACGAGCCGGCATCACGGGGCGCCCAAGCATGGCGACGCTCTGCTCGCCGGCCTTGTCCGCTGCCGGCGCTGCGGCCGCAAGCTGACGGTCCGCTACACGGGAACCAAGCACAACATTCCGCGCTATTCCTGCTGGCGTGGTCTGCTTGACAATGGCGAGCCGCGTTGCATCGCCTTCGGTGGACTACGCGTCGACGACGCCATCGAGGAAGCTCTTCTGCGGGTTGTCGAGCCGGCAGCGATAGCCGCGGCCGTCGAGGCCGAAGCGCAAGCGGCCAGTCGCCGCGATCAGGTCCGCGATGCTCTGATGCGCGATCGCGAGGCGGCACGCTACAACGCCGATCGGGCGTTCCGGCAATACGACGCCATCGATCCGCAGAACCGGCTGGTCGCGGCGGAACTGGAGTTGCGATGGAACCGGGCGCTTACGCGTGTCGGCGAGATCGAGAGCAGGATTGCCGCGCATGATGCCTCGACATCGGAGCCATCACTTCTGTCGCCAATACACGTCACCGCGCTCGCCGCCGATCTCAAGGCTGTATGGGCGGCGCCGACGACGGATGCAAGGCTCAAGAAGCGCATCGTTCGCACCGTCATCCGGGAGGTGGTCGCCGATATCGATGACGAAGCGTCAGAGATCGTTCTTCTGATCCATTGGGTTGGCGGCGTCCATACTGAACTGCGCCTGCCGAAGCGGCGCCGTGGACAGCGCAACAGCACGTCCGGCGATATCATCGCGGCCGTCCGCCAACTGGTGCTCATCGCCAATGATGATCTGATTGCTGGCATCCTCAACCGCAATGGACTGGTGACCGGCCACGGCAATCGATGGACACGCGAACGGGTCACCGCGCACAGGTCGCATCATAAGATCCCTGTCTTCCGGCCAGCGGCGGACGGCAAAGAGCCATGGCTTAACCTGAACAAGGCGGCGCGCCTTCTCGGCGTTGCACCGAAGACCCTCAGGCTCGCCGCCGAGGCGGGCGAGATCGAAGGCGTTCATCCTCTGCCGGATGGTCCATGGGTCTTCAGCCGATCAACGCTTGGCGAACCTGCGGCACAGCGCATCGTTCATCGCGCGCGGCAAAACCCAAAATACCCCACGGGATCGCATCCAGATCAGCAAAACCTATTCACTTCAACGACATAGACAGATGGGTGTTATGAAACAGGATTGTAATCGGCGCGCCATACATTGAGCCTCGCGCGGGCCTGGGCCAGGGACGTGAACCGCGTCTCGTTGAGGAGTTCATCGCGAACGGGGCCGGAGCCAGCGGGCTTGATTGGGATGGCCCGCGCGGACGGTCAAGGCTGCGCCGGCCGACCATGGCGGAGGGACCACCTCGGTCAACGGCACGGCCCGATGACGGCGTGCCGATGTACCACAACATACGGCGAGATAGAGCCTTCCGGCGTCGCGGAAAAAAAGCCCGCCGGTTTTGAGCCAGCGGGCAAGTTCTGGAGTGGCTGAGATCAACCCAGCATCAGTCAACGACCGGCGGAAGGGTTGGTTGCAGTGGATGCCAGCTAGCCGCAGCATGCTGTGAATCGTAGCAAAGTGAAAAACAAAACTCTGGACTTCTAGGTCGGACTCGCCCCAATATTTGTTTGGGGGATTCACATGAAAATTGGAGCACTCATCGCAAGTGCAGCCCTGTGCGTCAGCGGCTGCTCTACGAGCGCTGTCGTGTCGGACAGCGATCTCACGGCAACGAATACCGTTGCGCTATGTCACGTTCTCGCCAGCAGCACGGACGAACAGTATCGTAGTCGGGTAGCGGCCCTTCTAGTGCGCAGGCGCGCAACAGCAGAGAAGTGCACCAGGCTTGTGAAAACCGACAATGCTGTCGCGACAGGCATAGCGGTCGCGGCTGTCGGCGGCGCAGCTGTGGGTGTCGCTGCCAACAACGGCTATGGAGGCGGAACATATTACCGGCCACCGCCACCACAAATCTATGGCGTCGCGTGGGACCAATTCTATGGCCAGAACTACAGCGTTATCTGGCGCTGCCGCGACCGCTCCACCGGGCGGTTCGTTGACGATTACTATTGCGCCGGCCTGCCCATGGTCGACAGCGCATGGCCGGGCTGGTCGGCGTAGCGGATGAGCAGGCCATACCGCAAATATCGATCCAATCGGTGGCAGAGACCCACCGGTGCCAAGCTGTGGCGGCGCCAACTTGCGAGCGTGCCGGCAATGCTCAGTCTTACGGCAGCGGCGGCGGTGGCCGCCTTCCTGGCGCCGTCGGGCGCGCAACGTAGCGACGATGCATCAAAGGCCAGCCCACGAAGGGCGGCGCCCGCCTTGCTTACCGGTGTCGCATCCGTCATTGACGGCGATACGATCGAAATCTACGGCCAGCGCGTCCGCTTCAACGGCATCGACGCGCCAGAGAGCCGACAGCTGTGCCGCGATGCGAATGGCGCCGAGTATCCTTGCGGCCGGCGATCGGCCGAAGCGCTGGACACTTTCCTGGCCGCGTCGAGGCCGCTCGAATGCACATTCGTGACGTGGGACCGCTACCACCGCTTTGTCGGCGATTGTCGGCGCGCCGACGGCGCGGGCGTGGCCGCCTGGATGGTCAAGCACGGCCAGGCGCTGGATTGGCCTAACTACAGCCAGGGCGCCTATGCGGGGCAGCAGGCGCAAGCCCAAGCCTCAAAGATCGGCCTGTGGGCCGGGACGTTTCAGGCACCCTGGGAATGGCGCGCTGCGCACGCCGACGCCGCGGCGCCGTCGAGTCGCCCGCTGGGCATCATCAGCCGTAAGCTGGTCGCGCAGAGCGGCTATTCTTGCGAGCCGCGGAGAACGTGCAAGCAGATCGGTTCCTGCGATGAAGCCAACTGGTACCTGCAAAACTGCTCATGGGGCGGAAAACTCGATCGCGATAAGGATGGGATCCCATGCGAAACACTCTGCTAGCTGAAATGTAACGGAGTAAGCGCGCCACGGCCGTGGGTCGCCTGGTTGAAGACGCCGAAAAGCTGGACGATGTTGGTGATGTCGGTCTCGATGAAGACCTCGAGCTTGTCGTGCAGCATCCCCTTCTTGCCGAGAAGATAGCGGATTTTCGCCTTGCGGGTGGGCTTGCCTTGGGCGTGCGGCGACCAAAGCGAGCTCGGGCGAGATCGTGAACATAACGATCGTATTTTGGAGGCCGGACCCCGGCGAGTAAGGTCTCGGCTTTCCGTCAACCCAATCTAGGATTACCGGATCGTCGGATGTCGCATAGGTGCAGCCAGGCGCGGCCGAGACGAAGGACCAGCTCCTGCGAGCCAGTTGCTCAACAGCCGTCGGGACCGATTCGAGCTCCAATCCAAACAGGTAAGTCTGATCGATCGCAACCTTACGTTCGCCTCGATCGATGAGGTCCTTCATATCCTCGTAGTTGATGTCATCGCGGACTAAGGGCGCCATTCGCTCGCGCCTGCTTCACCGAATCGTCGAAGCGATCCTTATCCTGCAGCATCATTTTCATAATGCCGTTGACGACTTTCAGATCAAAATTTTCGGTCATTGACCTGAACCGTGGATTACGCACGGCCACGTTCCCCATCAGAAGCATAACAGAAGAAAAATGCGCCTCCGATGGGAAGCTGATCGCCTCTATCATCTCGGCCAGATGCACTGAGATTTCACCCTCGATCTCGGCCATCCCGTCCTCGACGTGGTTAGGGTCATAGCCCTCGACATCGATCCGGAAGAAGTGGCGCCGACTGCCGACTTCCGGACCAAGGTCTCGAACGATTTTCTCGTCGACTGATCGTAGCAGAAGACCTTGGCTTTCCGCTTGTCACAGCCGACGCTGAAATTCCGCAGATAGAACTGAGGGGTGAAGTGGTGGTTTGCCTTCTCTGCCATTATTGCCCGCAATGCTTGCAGACCCGTGGAGGCCTGCTCCAGGGATCTGGCGATCCGGAACCGGCTCAAAACAGTCCGCGTTTGCCCGCGTTGCCGTGCTCGCCTGCGAACACATGCTCAAGCACCCCGTCCGGAAGTGGGAACGGCGGATCCTGGTTTTCGATGATTATGAACTGCGCCTCGTCGCAGCGTTCTATCAGATAGTTGTAGAAGTGCACGTTTAGACCTGCCGCGGCTACGGTAGCTTCGTCAGAGCTGAGTTCCTTGTGCTTTGACTTCAGCGGGTCGCGGTAGCTGAGAAGCGGGCTGTCGAGGACGAGAATACCCGGATGCGGCAACTCGCGTTTCCGGCAGACATCCATGACCCCAATCTTGAACGCTGCGTTGAGCAGCGCCCTTACACCCTTGCCGTTGGCGTTACGCTGCTTTCCGTTTAGGAGGATATCATGCGTCTGCTCGTGGAAAGTGATACGCGGATCCCCCGGATACTTCCACTTCCTGAAGATGTCCTCCACCGCAGCTGCGAGTTCATCTCCAACGACCGTCCCGACACCGACCGCGACGCTTCCCTTGGCGACCCCTTTCGTCTTGAACTTCAACAGCTCGGCCTGGCGGACCCGAAGTCCGCTGATGCGCCTCTCAACGGACGTTGCGTCATGGAGCTTCTTTCGGGCCACATCGATCCCCTCATACTGGTCGCGTGTCTTGACGGCGGCTTCCCGTGCGGTCTCGATCTGCTCATCTTTCACTTCGATGTCGCCGGAAAGGGAGGCGATCCGCCTCCGCATTCCGATCACTTCGGCCTGAAGTGAAGTGATCGCCTTCGTCAGCCCGGCGCTTTCGGCTCGGACTTTGCGCAATTCTGCCGAAACGGCCTTCTGGGAAGTTTCGACAGCCTCGAAGCCGTGTTCGACATGCTGATGCTCGGGATCAGCACCACACAGGACGCAAGGACGCTTCGCTCCGGCCATAAGGGCCGCGGCCCCCTCCTCCAGCATCATAAGCCTGCGGATATCGCTGGCAAAGCTTGTTGCGAGCAGTTCGAACCGTTCAATGGTCAGGACCGCCTCGTCCGCCCTCTCCGTCAGTTCATCGCGCTCGGACACCAGTCGTCGACGTTCCATGGAGAGCGCGTCGAGAGCGGAATGTCCTGCAGCCAGGTTTGATCTGAAGGTTTTCAACGTCGCATCTAGCCGCTCGGCCTGTTCGTCGAGTTTCAAGATCGTCAAGTCTTCGACATCGGGATACATGGCGGCGAGTTCTGCGACCGCCGTGTTCAGCATCTCCTCAACGATTTCAATACGACCAGCGTTCGTCTGTCTCTGCTGCTTGGTATCCGGCACTTTCACCATCGACTTGTCGTCGACACCTGTGAGGATGAACTTCAGGACGTTCTTGTTGAAGGTGTCGCTACTCTGGCGGTCGACGACGATTGGGCTTTCCTCCGCGATCATCGGGGTCTCTTCCGTGAACAGGTAGCTGGCGAAATGCCGGATCGTGAACGTCGCCTTGTCGCCGGTCTGAGTCCTGGCAATTTCCGTGTCGCCGACGCCGAGTTCTCCAAGCAGGAAAGTCGAGAGGCTCTCCTTCTTGGTCGTGTGGTTTTCGGCCAGCGTGCGGTCACTTTTCCGGCCGAGTGCCTGCTCGAACTCACCCTCGAAAAGGTCGTACCCGCCTTTTGACAGCGAACGGGCGAGAGTGATCCGCCCGCTTTTTGGCACATCAATTTCTAACCAGCATCTGTCGTATGCGACGGCCTCGGCCAGGCCCGGCAGGGCGGACCCTCCTCCGAACATGTAGTCGAGCGCCTTGACGGCGAAGGATTTGCCAGCCTGCGAACCGCCCCAGACCACCGTTAGTCCCGGCGCGAAGTCGAGGTAGACGGCCAGTCTATCCGGCCCGGTGAAGGCGAGGCGCCGCAAGATGAACCGGGACGGTGACATGTCAGACGCCAGCCTGGGAGGTGCCATGCCCGAAACTATCGGTCCATTCCCCGATGTTACCGACGACCATGGACCTGAATCCGGCCTTTGACAGTTCGCGCACCTGTCCGGCCACCCAGCTGGCGCAGATCTTCAGGTCTTCAGAGTAGGGGGATTCGAGCAACTCGACATACGAAGCGGCTTCCTCGGAGGCTCGCCACGCGAATCCCTCATCGTCGGCGACCTTCTCCAAGAGATGGCATTTGCGCATAAGGTCGAGCCCTGCCTCCACAATGCCGCGCCGGACGAGCAGCTCGCCCTTCCGGCTGCTGACCGCGGCGTGAAGCGACATCGGTCCGCCGACGTCGGAGGCGTGGACGACGACGTGATCGTAAAGGACAACCTCGCTGAGGTCGGCGGTCATCGGCCGCAGATGCTCGAGCACGACCACGGCACGAATCCCGGCCTCGAGCGGCGTATGATACAGGTCTGAAATGCTCGCGCTCATGGGCTCCATCTGATCCTTCCGTCCGAAACGAGGTGATGGCACGTACCCTGCTTCACGGGAGGCCGGGCCAAGGTACCCAGAATTCCTGCAGGCGCCGCCCCCGTGTGTTTCATCACCGCGTCGATCCTCGCCAAAGGCGATGGGTGCGCCTCGTTATAGACGTCGATCAGTAAATGGTAGATGTCGTTCTTGAATACGTCGACCGATCTGGCCGCCGTATTGTCGCGGTGGAAGTCGCGGAACGCGCACGCCTGATAATAGCGCTGTCTCTGGATCCTAAGGTGCTCCCCGAATTTAGGGTCCGTAAAGACGTCCTCCAGCGTCGCGAAGTCCAATCCGGCCGATCCCGCATAGACTTCCTGAAGCTGCGTCAGATACGTCAGCTCTATGTCGCTGATTTCATCGGGCGTTTCGCCTTCGGGCGCTTCGCCAGGCGCCAGGCCCAGCACCTGGACAAGAGCCGGAAGCGCGGCGGGATCCTTGACCAGTTTCGGCGCCGTCAGGCACTCGACCGCCGTGAAGTCGTAGCGCTCGATCGAGGCCCGGATTTCGGACGTGAGTTCGACGGGATTTCTGGCGGTTATCCTCATCCGGCAATGCTTGTCCCAAGCCTCCAGCAGCGCCTTCCCTATTCGGGACGGGTTCTGCAGCAGCGTAGTCAACGAGCCGTCGATGCCTCGCGGCGAAACGAAGATGTACCGTCGCGGCAGCGTCGCGTAGGCGCCGGCCGCATGATGGTGGAAGACCTTGCCCAGCTCCGTCATAGCCTCGCCGATCCGAAGCTTCGAGCCGCGTGTCTTCCGCTTGCACTGGTAAAGGTCCCACGCGCCATCATGGCGGGCGCGCGAGAGAAATCCTATCACGTCCCGGCCCTTGTCATTGGCCGCACCAACGCGCTCGACTTCGACGTAGTCTTTCGATTTCCGTTCGGCGTATATCTCGACGAACTCTTCGAGTTCGTTGTCCTCGAGTTCGACGATGCGCGTTGCTGGCTTCGTCACGTCCGCCCCTGAATCGATCCCTTTGCCTGAGTATCGCATCGGCGCGCCGCGTCGACAACGCTCAAACCGGCATCGATCTGAAGACATTGTTGGATGGTTTCGCCGACGACATCATTCGCGCGACGTCAAATCTCCGTGCTCTTTCCGGATAGTGGGATAGCCGCTTCCCACCCTGTCATGGACAGTTCATCAACCTGAACGGACCGGCAGCTTTGAAAAGATTGCCTAGACGGCCTGAACGACTGAAATGAGGCGCAGAGCCGGCATTGGTTCGGGGCAGATCAGCTCGTCTATTATGCCCGATGTTTCGGCTTGCCGCCGGCAAATTGCTTCAATGCATTTGCCCGCCTAGAAAGGTGCCCCCTCGGACTCACTGATCGCTGTCACTTATTCGGACCCTGAAATTGCCTGCCGCCGCGATTTCTCTGACTTGTCGACGACAGGGAGCCCTTCCTTTCTGGCCTTGGCAAACGCTCGATCGCTCTCCAGGAACTCCGCCAGCATGAACGGGATCAGTTCCGCTACCGATTCGGACTCGCCATAGGTCTGACGATAAAGGGCCGCATAGTCCTTCAGTGCTTGGTTCAGGTCTGCACTTACGCTTATGGTGATCTTCGAAGGTGTCCGATCCGGAAGTTTGCCGAGTTTCAGATTGGTCATGATGACTCCAGTCAATTCGGGTACGGCCGTAGCACAAGATCCTTATGCACGATGACGCGCAGTGGCCAACCAGGGCGGACGGTGATCGTGGGCTGAATATTGAGGTTCTTCTCGGTGATGCGCTGGCCAGCTTGACTGACGTTCTGCTGGGCGGATTCGCGGATTGCTTTGACCAGGTCGCTTTCGTCTTGCCCGAGGCTCAGCTCCGTGCCGACCTCCAGCAACGTGGCCAGCGCAACGCCTTTCATCAGCTGCCAGGTGTGGAAATCCACCTTGTCCTCAAGCCCGGCATAGCCGGCGGTGTCCGTCGCCGGCAGATTGTCGATTTCGATCGAAGAGCCGTCGGGCAGCAGTATCCGTTGCCAGACCAGCAGCGCGCGCCTTTGTCCAAAGGCAACAACGCTGTCATAGGTGCCAATCAGGCGAGAGCCTTGCGGAATGAGCAAGGTGCTGCCGGTGACTGTGTCGTGCACATTCTCGGTGACCTGTGCGACGACGAGGCCGGGCAAGTCGGAATTGATGCCAGTGATCAGGCTCGCTGCGATGACGCTGCCGGCCATCAGCTGATAGGGCGAAGCCGGCGTCTGCAGTGCATGCAGATTGTAGATTCCACTTGTGTTCCGCTGGCTGACAAAATCGAGCTTGCGCTGTTGATTGTTTTGGTCGCCCTCGGCCGGTGCAACGGAAGCTGAATCGCGTGCGGCATCGGATTGTGGAGCCGTTGCCTCAAAGGGTGGACGCCCGCCCTGCCCGTTGCCGGCGGCATCTGCTTGCCGGGGTCGATTTTCGATCCGGAAGAAGACTTGCGATTCGCGCGCCTCGATCGCCTGCTGTGCAAGGCGCTGCTCCTCCGCCGAAACCTCCTGGCCCGGCGCGATGCCCAGCTGGCGTTGGTGCTCAAGGATGGGGCGGCCGAGGTCGCCGGGCAGCGGTGGTCCAAGCACCGGAGGCTTGGGCTTGATCCCGGAATAGTCCTTAGGCAGCCTTTCAATTGCCTCCGCGGTTGGCTTCCGCTCAGTGTTGTAAAGCTCTTCAGCCTGCTCTTTGATGCGCAGCGCCGGTCCCTGCAGCGCCATCATGGTGACGCCTAGAACGGTCCCGGAACCAACAGCAGCAATGGCGACAATAATGCCGCGCTTGAAGCGCACAGCGCGGCGAGGCGAGGCCCGCAGCTGCAGCTGTTCTGGATCGAGTTTCGGTGAAGCATCGGAGCGGGAAGTATCCGTCATGGGCCGTCCCTCACCTGCTGGAACGCGAAAAGAGCAATTTCCGCAGCGGCGCTTGCCTGCCGTCGGTCCTCGTGATGCGCACCACCTGTTGCTGCTTGGCGCCGAGGCGCAGTTCGGCCGCGGCGAAGAGGCGATCGACAATGTAATAGTTGCCGCGTATGCGGTAGTTGACGAGCTGGTTGTCCCCGTCAGCACCGACGATGAAGAGCGGCGGGGCCTCGCCCTGATCGATGCGGCGCGGAAACTCGATGTAGACCTTGCTGCCATCATCGAACGCGCGCGTCGGCCTCCAGGGCGGCATGTCGCCGGTAATCGAATAGCGGAAGCGAATATTTTCGAGAGCCACATTCGACGCCACTGGCATAGCAGCCTCGGCCTGCGCATCGCGCCGGCGTAGCGCGATAATCTGGTCCTCGCTGTAGGTCCAGGAGATTGCCGCCATGGCGGTCTTATCCGTGCTTTGAAGCTGCAAGTGATAGCTTCGCCGGTCCGTGGTGATCACCAGATTGGTGGCAAGTCCTGGCGCGAAGGGCTTCACCAGCACATGGGTGCGCTGGTCATCGCCGGAGCCACTGACGGTGTCGCCAATTACCCAGCGCACTGTATCGCCGGCCGACACGGATTGGAGTTTCTCGCCTGACTGCAGAGCGATATCGCTGACGCGCTCCGGTGCGGCATAGAGCTGGTAGAGCGCGCCTTCGGCAAAGGGGTAAACCTGCACCGCATTCACATAGCCATATTTGGTGGGTTGCTGCGTCGCCGCCTTGTTGGCATCGGCGACACGTTCTTCAGGCGAGCGCCTGTCTTCAGCAGCCTTGCCCGGCTCGGGCTGCAACTGGCCGGGCAGCGGTAGCGGTTTCGGCACTTCCACGACTTTGACGGGCTTCTCCGGCGCCTTCTCGATTGCCGCCGGTTGGAACTTGGCAGCATCATAGGAAATCTGAGGTGGCGGCACCGGCTTCGAGGCACAGGCGGAGATGACCGCAGCCGACGTCGACAGGACCAGCGCAGTGCGGAGCGACGAGAGTCTATTTATCATTGGCGGGCTCCTGGGGGAACGGAAGTCTGCGCGGCACTGTCGAGCTCGCGCGACCAGTCGATGGCATTGATGAAGACGCCGAGCGGGTTTTTGCGCAGCTGATCGGTATTGTTCGGCGGCCGGATCACAATGGTGAGGATCCCGGTCCAACGCGTTGTGCTGGCGAGGCTGCCGCGCTCAAAGACCTGCTCGGTCCATTTGACTTGAAAGGAGCTGTCGGACGCTCGAACCACGCTCGTCACCTGCACCGAGACGCTGCGCGTGCCGATCTTGCCGAACGGGTCGTTGGCCTTAGCGTACTCGTTGAGAAAGAGGGCTCCGCGGTCGGTGGCAAAGTCGTAGGCCGAGAGCCAATTCTGCCGCACCAGCACCGCATCGGTGGAAACAGAGCGGACATTCTGGATGAAGCGGCCGAGATGCCAGGCGATCTGGGCATCGGTGGGCTCGTAGTCCCGAATTGCTGGAGCGACGGCGCGCGCCTCGCCGAAACGGTCAACCTCGACGACATAGGGCACGACGCGGCCCTGCATCGACTGCCACAAGAGTCCACCAGAGAGCCCGGTGGCCAGAGCGAGGCAGCCAAAGGCCATCAGGCGCCAGTTCCTTGCCTGCACGCGCGCAGTGCCGATGCGCTCGTCCCAAAGTTGGGCGGCCTTCTGGTATGGTGTGACGGGGTGGGGCGTCTTCCCGTAACGCTGAACAGGTCGCTTGAAGAGCATCTAGTCTTCCTTATCGTTGAGAGAGGGGTTGGCGCCGCTTCCACCCCGATCGCCATCGCGGACGGCCTGCGTGGCGGCGTGGCGATGGGCGCGCGCGGTCTGTTCGGAACGCAAGCGCCTCGCCCACGCCGGCGCGGCATTGGCACCTGACGCGGCAGGGTTTCCGGTCATTGATGCGGTCGGCGTGCCGCCCGTCGCGGTCCAGGCGGCATCGCGGCCGGCATCGGCGCTGCGCCGGAATGGTTCTGTTGCAGATCGCATTCCCCGAATCGCGGCGCCGCCAGCTGCGCCGGCAACGCCCTGCAGTCCAGCAGCTACGCCGGAGAGGCCGGACTCGGGCGATGTTGCACGCCTCATCTGCCAAGCTGTGGAAGCAGCCGATCCCATGGCCGTGCCGGCTCGAACGGCGGCGAGACCGCCGCCGGTTGCCATGCGCGCGCCGGCAAGCGCCGCACCTCCGGCAACGAGCGTTGATCCGGCGGCCGCCGCGGTGGTTCCGAGTGCGGCTCCCGCGCCAAGCTGCGGCGCGCCGGAAACAAGACCCGAGGCAATTCCCGGCCCGAAAATGCCGAGCCCAAGCAGCGCCAACGCGCCCAGTACCTGTGACATGGCCGCGGCCAAGTCCGGCTCCTTGCCTTGCAGGGCGGAAGCGAACTCGCCGAAGAGCGTGGAGCCGATGCCGACGATGACGGCAAGCACCATCACCTTAATGCCCGACGAGATCACATTGCCGAGCACGCGCTCGGCCAGAAACGCCGAGCGGTTCCAGAGCGCGAAGGGCACCAGAACAAAGCCGGCCAATGTGGTGAGCTTGAACTCCAGGATGGTGATGAAAAGCTGAATTGAAAGAATGAAGAAGGCGATGAGGACCAGGAACCAGGCGAGAAGCAGCACGAAGATGGTCAGCGCGTTGCCAAAAATCTCGGGGAAGCCGACTAGCTGGCTCGCTTGATTGAGCAGCGGCCAGGCGCCCTCGAAGCCGGCCGCGGCAATGCGGCCTGGCCGCAGGAGACTGTCGGCGGACAAATTGCCGGACGAAGCGTTGATGCCGAGCCCGGCAAAGGAGCGGTAGATAATGTCGGCAAGGCTTCTGAAATTGTTCAGGATGAACGCGAAGGCGCCGACATAGAGCACCTTTCGGACGAGCCGACCGAGAATATTGGGTTCGCCGCCGAACGCCCAGACCAGGCCCGCCAGCGTGATGTCAATGCCGATCAGGATGGTAGTGAGAAAGGCGACGTCGCCCGAAAGCAGACCGAACCCGCTGTCGATATAGCGGATGAAGGTCTGCATAAAGCGGTCGATGACGCCGAGGTCATTCATGTCGCCGTCTTCCTCGTTGTCTTGAAGACTGCTGATCAGTTGCCGGGATAGGCCGTACCGGTGCCCAGGAAACGCTTCGTCGTCTCGCGGGCGGCTTCCTCAGACTGCGCCTTGCGGGCAGCATCTTCGGCTTCAGCCCGGAACTGGGTCGCGAGCAGCGTCTGGATCTGCATCTGCTGCTTGGTCGAAAGCGCGATCAGCTGATTGGTGGCCTGGCTTGCCTCAAGGGCACCTGCCGCGCCCTGACTGCGGTTGACGAGATCGGTAAGCAGGTCGCCGTCGGCCCGCACGTTCTCCACGATCTGCGACTGCGCGCTCATGGTTTGGCGGAACGCCTGCATGGCGTTTTGCCAGCGCTCGCGCGCGGCGCTCGCCACATCGTTGACCTCGATTGTGGCGTCGTAGCTTTCCGGATATTGCACACGCCACTGGTTCTGAAGCTTGTCGAGATCGAAGCTCAGGCCGCTGGCCTGGGTCATCAGGCCGTCGATCCGTTGGAGCGAACCTGTGAGCTGGCCCACGGAAGAAAAATCCAGGCGCTGAAGGTGCCGCGCCATGTTCTGCAGCATCGTCGCCTGGTTCTGAAGCGACTGGATCTGGTTGTTTATCTGCTCCAGGGAACGTGCCGCTGTCAGCACGTTCTGCGCATAATTCGACGGATCGAACACGATCAGGGCGTGGGCCGGCTGGACGTAGTCGGCCATTGGTTTTGCGATCAGGGAAACGGTGATCAGGCTGGTGAGAAGGCGGCGCCGCATCATGACGATTGCTCCTTGTCTGGTTGAGGGAATTGCTGGAGAAGCTCGGCAGCCCAATCGAGGCCGCGCGCAATCAGAAACCGGGCGGCAAAGCCCTCCTGTCCGTGCTCTGACAGCACCTTGTCGATTAGGGTCTGCGTGGCCGGATCAGAGGCGCCGCAGAGCGCAAGAGCGATCGGGCCGAGCCCGAGCTCGAAGAGGCGGTTGCCGCGGCGCGACTGCAGATAATACTGGCGCTTCGGTGTGGCACGGGCGACCAATTCGATTTGCCGCTCGTTCAGGCCGAAGCACTCATAGGCTGCCCGCACCTGCGGTTCCACGGCACGGTCATTGGGAAGAAAAATGCGCTGTGGGCAGCTCTCGATGATTGCCGGCGCGATCGACGAGGCAGCGATGTCTGCAAGTGACTGCGTGGCGAAAATGACGGAGACGTTCTTCTTTCGCAGCACCTTCAGCCATTCGCGGATGCGGGCGGCAAAGAGCGGGTTGTCGAGATAGACCCAGGCCTCGTCGAGCATGAGCAGTGTTGGCCGGCCGTCGAACCGCTCCTCGAGGCGATGGAAGAGATAGGTGAGCACCGGCAGCACGGCGCCTTCCTGGTGCATCAGCTCTTCGGTCTCGAAACACTGCACATCCGACAAAGCCAGCCGATCTTCATCGGCATCGAGCAGACGCCCGAACGGGCCGTCGAGCGTGTACGGCATCAACGCGGATTTCAGCGCATTGGACTGAAGCAGGACCGACAATCCAGTGAGCGTGCGTTCCTGCGCCGGCGCGGTGGCAAGGCTGGTCAGGGCCGACCAGATCGCCTCCTTCACCTCCGGCGTTACGGTGACATTCTCACGGGCGATGAGGCCGGCGATCCATTCGGCTGCCCAGCTGCGGACAGCCTGGTCATTGATATTACGCAGCGGTTGGAAGGCAAGCGCACCGTCCGCACCAAGCCCATGGTGCTCTCCACCCATGGCGAGTGTCGCCGCGCGGGCCGAGTTGCCCTTGTCGAAGACATAAACCTGTGCGCCGGCATAGCGGCGGAACTGCAGAGCGACGAGGGCAAGCAGAACCGACTTGCCGGCACCGGTCGGACCAACGATCAGCATGTGACCGACATCGTCGACATGGGTGGAAAGCCGAAACGGGGTGGACCCGCTGGTCTCGGCAACAAGAAGCGACGGTGCTTCGATCCGGGTGACTTTCGCGAGATGCTCGTTTGTCGCCGGACCGGCCCAAACCGACGATAGCGGCATGAGATGGGCAAGGTTCAATGTATGAATGAGCGGCTGGCGAACGTTGGCATAGACATGGCCGGGCAATGAGCCGAGCCACGCCTCGACCGCATTGATGCTTTCACGGATTGTGGTGAAGCCGAGTCCGTTGACGATGCGCTCAACCGCGCGAAGGTTCTCCGCGGCGGCTTGGCGATCCTCGTCCCATACCGTCACGGTGGTGGTGAGATAGCCGAAGCCGACATGATCGCCGCCCAACACCTGAAGTGCTTCGTCGGCATCGAGGGCCTTGTTGTCGGCGTCACTATCGACGAGAGGGACGGGTTCGTTGGTCACGACCTCGCGCAGGATGGCGGCGACCGATTTGCGCTTGGCAAACCACTGACGGCGCAACCGTGACATCGTCTTGGTGGCTTCCGTCTTGTCGAGCGGGATGAAGCGCGTCATCCAGCGATAGGCGAAATCCTGATGGTTGAGCGCGTCGAGGATCCCTGGCCGGGTGACGTTCGGGAAACCAAGGATGGTGAGGGTGCACAGATGCTGCTCACCCAGCATCGGCTCCAGGCCGCCGGTAAGCGGCGCGTCAACCAGAACACCGTCGAGATACATTGGCGTTTCCGGCATGGCGACCGGATGGCGGTAGGTCGAGATTGTGCCGTGCAGATAGGTTAGCGTCTCGGCATCATCGAGGGCGCGCACTTCCGGCATGAAGCCGGACAGCAAATCCAGGACGCGGTCGGTCTCGTCGCGAAACCACGCCAGCTCCTGGCGCCAGTCTCTAGCCCCTCCCGAGTGATGCGAGTCGACCACTGCGCTTTCCGCCCGCGCCTGGCCATCTGGCGCCGGCATGAAGACCAAGGTCAGATGATAGCGACTCTCGAAGTGCGCGACCTTGCCCTCGAAGGCCGCGCGCCGTTCTTCATCGACCAGCCATGAGGCAGCATCGGGAAAAGCCGAGCTCGGATAGCCCAGCGCTTCAACGCGCTCGGCCTCGAAAAACAACCCCCATCCGGAGCCCAACCTTCGTAGCGCATTGTTGGCTCGGGCGCAGATGCCGACCAACTCGGCTTCGGTCGCGCTTTCAAGGTCGGGGCCACGGAACCGGAAGGTTCGCTGGAAGCTACCGTCTTTATTGAGCACGATGCCGGGCGCGACCAAAGCGGCCCAGGGCAGATGATCGGCAAGCCGATCGGCTTTGCCGCGATACTCCGAAAGGTTCAGCATGCAAGCCACCCCTTCAGGCGAAGATGACGGACAAGCACGCTGGCGAAGTCCGGATCGCGGCGAGCGGCAAAGACCGCGAGGGTGTGGCCGGCCATCCAGAGCGCCAGTCCGGCGATCCACTGCTGCAGGCCAAGGCCTATTGCCGCGGCCACCGTGCCGTTGAGGATCGCCACCGCTCGCGGCGCGCCGCCCAGCAGGATCGGCTCAGTCAATGCCCTGTGAACGGGGACTTCGAAACCCTCGATATGCTGCTCTCCGGTGGCCATCAGACGAGTGCCCCGCCGCCGAAGGAGAAGAACGAGAGAAAGAAGCTCGATGCCGCGAAGGCGATCGACAGGCCGAAGACAATCTGGATCAGCCGGCGAAAACCGCCTGCCGTGTCACCGAAAGCAAGGGTCAGGCCGGTGGTGATGATGATGATCACCGCGACGATCTTGGCGACCGGTCCCTGCACCGACTCAAGGATCTGCTGCAGCGGCTGTTCCCAAGGCATGCCGGAGCCCGCTGCGTGGGCCGGGACGGTGAGAAGAAACGCGAGCGCGGTGGACGAAAGGAAGCGAAGCTTCTTGCGCATGAGGTGACCTTTCAAAACTGCTGGAGTTGCGGAAGCGTGAGCGGGGTGACGGCGTAATCACCGCTGCTGTCGAGACCGGTGACCTCAGCGATCGCGTCAATGCGGCGCGAGGATCCGCGCCCAGCGATGAAGACGATCAGATCTACCGCATCAGCGATGAGGCGGCGGGGAACGGTGACGACGGCTTCCTGGGCGAGCTGCTCGATACGGTAGAGAGCGGAGCGCGCCGAATTGGCGTGAACCGTCGCGATGCCGCCGGGATGCCCGGTGTTCCATGCCTTCAGCATGTCCAGGGCTTCCGCGCCCCTGACTTCGCCCACGATGATGCGGTCGGGTCTGAGCCGCAGGGTCGAGCGCACGAGATCGGCGAGCGTGACCGACCCCCGCCTCGTCCTCAAGGCAACGCAATCCTTCGCCGCGCATTGCAGTTCGCGCGTGTCCTCGATCAGGATCACCCGCTCGTCGCAATCGGCGACTTGTGCCAGCAGCGCGTTGGCAAGTGTTGTCTTGCCCGACGACGTGCCGCCGGCGACCAGGATGTTGCGCCGCTCGCGGACCGCCGTCTTCAGCGCATCGGCCTGCAGCGGCAGCATGACCCGGTCGGCGACATAGTCGGCCAATGTGTAGAGTTTCGCCGCAGGCTTTCGGATGGCGAAGCATGGCCCCAGCACGACAGGCGGCAGCAGACCCTCGAAGCGCTCGCCCGATGGCAATTCGGCGCTGACAATCGGATTGTCAGCATGCGCCTCGGCGCGCACGTGGGAGGCGACCAGGCGGATGATGCGTTCGGCCTCAGAAGGATGCATGTGCACGCCGGTGTCGACCCGGCCTTCACCCAACCGGTCGAGCCGCAGCGCACCGTCGGGATTGACCATCACCTCAATGACGGTCGGATCGGCAAGGGCTTCGGTGATCGCCGGACCCATGGCGGTGCGCAGCATGACGCGGCGGCGATGGTCGGCTTCCGGATGAGAACTCATCCTTCCCCTCCCGTGCGATCGTGGGTGCCAAGTGACCGTTTCCCGGAAGCGATTTGGCGGCCGACCTGTTCGACGAATTTGTCGAAGCGCTCCTGGGCAATCGCTTGCGTGGCCCTGTCCGGCACCGGCGTGTGAGCATGAAGCGTGATCGAAAAGCGGATGAAGAGCGCCAGGCTCTCCAGGATCATCTCGACATCGCGCCTGACATGTCCGAGGTCGCGGGAAAGACGGTCGAGCCTCTTGCCGTAGCGCTGGTCGAGTTCATTCTCCCCACGCCGCTCGATAAAGGTCTCGACCGCGTGCGCCACAATGGCTGATTTGGTGGTCGATGGATTGCGGCTGAGGTTCTCCAGCTTCTCGCTCAACTCGGGTTCAAGCAAAAACTGGTGACGAATGCGGTGGGGCTTCATGCTGCTCGTTCCTCTGACCGGCGCTGATGCACCGGCGACGGGAACGAGCATCGTCGAGATCCTCGAAATCGCTTACGGCCGTTATCTACGCTGAGATGCGCCCGCGTATGGCGCGCCGTTCAGAAGCCGGGCACGATGTCCTTGTCGTCGCCCATTCCCTCATTGAGGCCGTACGCACGTGCTGCGGTGGAAATCCGATCCATGACGCGCTTGTCGGCGAGCGTCTCGCAGTCATCGTCTGCGGGCGTGAACAGATCGCCATGATCAGGCTCCTGGGCGACGAGGGTCCGTTCTTCGGGCAGGCCCGGATGGCGCTGCTGCTGGACACCTCCGTCTTCGATTGACGCGCCGGCACTGTCGTCGTCGCCAGCAAGACGCCGATCCACGCCGCGCACCTGTCCGCTCCAATCGTCCGGGCGCGACGTGGGCCGATCCGCGTAGGCACCGTCGCGCAGCACCGGCGAAGGCAGCACTCGCTCCGTGAAATTCGGATCCTGGTAATAACGCAACTTCTTGGCGCGAATCGGCGGCAATCCCGAAACCAGGATTAGTTCGTCAGCCTGCGGCAACTGCATCACCTCACCCGGCGTCAGCAGGGGGCGAGCGGTCTCTTGGCGGCTTACCATGACGTGGGACAACCAGGGCGCCAACCGATGGCCGGCATAGTTACGCATCGATCTGAGTTCCGTCGCGGTACCGAGCGCGTCCGAGATGCGTTTGGCCGTGCGCTCGTCATTTGAGGAAAAGGCAATCCGCACATGGCAATTGTCGAGAATGGCGTTGTTCTCGCCATAAGCCTTGGAGATTTGGTTCAACGATTGCGCTATCAGATAAGCGCGGATGCCGTAGCCTGCCATGAAGGCGAGCGCAGTCTCGAAGAAGTCGAGCCGACCGAGCGCCGGAAATTCATCCAGCATCATCAGGAGCTGATGCTTGCGGCTCTTCTTTGGATCGCCCTCGAGGCGCTCGGTCAGCCGCCGGCCGATTTGATTGAGCACCAATCGCACCAGGGGCTTAGTGCGCGAGATATCCGACGGCGGCACGACCAGATACAGCGACATCGGTCGCTCGGCATCCACAAGGTCGGCAATGCGCCAGTCGCAGGCCGATGTTGCCGCGGCCACCGTTGGATCACGATAGAGCCCGAGAAACGACATGGCGGTCGAGAGAACGCCTGAGCGCTCGTTCTCTGACTTGTTCAGCACCTCACGAGCCGCCGAGGCCACGACCGGATGGACCTGGGGCTTGTCCACCGTGCCGAGGTGGTTGGTGGTCATCATCCGCTGCAGTGTCGCAGCGAATGAGCGTTGCGGGTCCGACAGGAAGGTGGCGACACGGGCGAGTGTCTTTTCCTCTTCGGCGTAGAGCACGTGCAAGATGGCGCCAACTAGGAGTGAATGACTGGTCTTCTCCCAATGGTTCCGCCGCTCCAGCGCGCCTTCCGGATCGACGAGAATGTCGGCGATGTTCTGAACGTCGCGGACCTCATCTGGACCTTTGCGCACTTCCAGCAGCGGGTTGTACCGCGCCGATCTCGGATCGGTCGGATTGAACAAGAGACAGTGCGAGAACTTCGACCTCCAGCCAGAGGTCAGCTGCCAGTTCTCGCCTTTGATGTCGTGAATGACGGCCGAGCCGGTCCAGGAAAGAAGGGTTGGAACAACGAGTCCGACGCCCTTGCCCGAACGTGTCGGCGCAAAGGCCATGACGTGTTCCGGTCCGTCATGGCGCAGATAGCGATAATTCAGTCCGCCAAGGAAAACGCCGGCCGGCTGAAACAGCCCCGCCTTCTCGATCTCCAGCTTCATGGCCCATCGTGAGGACCCATAGGTGGTGACCAACCCCCGCTGCCGTGCGCGCCAGAGGGACCCAGCTATCGCGGCGGCACAGCCCAGGAACCCGCTGGCTCCGGCAAGTATGCCAGCCTTGTCGAAGACTTCAGGCGCATAGGCGTCAAATTGGAACCACCATTCGAACAGTTTCCAGGGCTGGTAGATCGGCCAGCCGACTGTCACAAACCATGGCGCGCCGAGTGGCGGCTGATAGGAGAGCATGTGGGCGCACCATTGGGTTGCAGTCCACACGCCAAGAATGACAATTGCGAATACGACAGCGATCTGCCCAATCAGCAACTTCGTGGGTGTCAATGGCTTGCTCCGCTCTTCTGGCCAGACGGACCAAACATCGCGCCGAGCGATGAGAATTCGAACGGCCGCTACGTGCGACTAGGTGCGATGACAAGGTTGATAGGCATTGTTCAGCTGCGAACAGCGAAAATCCGCCGCAGCAACCGACCGGCGGTGCCAGGTACGCGGTTTGGTCGCAGAAGATGTTGGGGCTTCAGGCGCCGGCACATTGAAGATGTGCTGACAGACAAACCTTTGGAGCCGACGCGTTTGTGCGAGTAGCGAGCTGAAAGGCTCGGCGAGAAGTCGTCGTTCTCAATCGGGCGACGGGGGATACATCGGCGAAGACGGCATAAGGCAGGATGGGCCAGACCGAGCCGACGGCAAGGTCGTAGCCATTGGAGCGCATAGCGCCTGGCCGGGAGGCCGCCGCCAGCCAGACTTACGCGGCGCGTCGTTGAGCGAGGTGGAGACCCGAACGGGCTCGACGAGGGTCCACGGCGGTCACAATGTTGTGGTGGTGATCGCAGTAGACGCGATCCGGCGAAGTTGGCCCAGCACAAAAACGATAGCCGCCGGGTACTGACGGGTCTTCGCTCACCGGGAAGCGGCACTGATAGAGGCCTAGCTGAATGAGGGGGACGTCTCTCGAAGTTGGTCTGATATTTTCAGGCATGATGGTTTCCTAGTTCGTAGCAATTACCGGCTGACGGCCGCAGTGCGACCCGTCGGGACGAGCTTCTCTCGTTTTGGAGGGCTATGGGTCACCATATGGTGTTGGTAGCACCATCAATGAAGCCCTACGCCCTGCTTCTGAAGCCAATAGTTTGCGACTTAAGGCCACACGCGCGAACGCATTAGCAATCTACCATCGTGTCCCCGAGGCACTCGCCCGCCGCGGTTTGCCAGCGGCGGGGTCGCACTGGCTTGTAGGCCCTAGGCCCACTCGCGGCGCTCGCACTCGATCTCGGTTGCGGGTTTCCCGTGTCTCATCGCCCTGTCAGCGCCTTGCAAATGAGCGAAACCAAGCTGTCGCGCGCTCGCTCGTGGAGTGCGCCTTTCGGCCGCCATGCAAGGAAATCATCAACGCTCATCCAATCAGCCGGGTTTGTGTCGGCGTCTGGCTGGCTGAATTCCACATACAAATGCAGTTCGTCCGGCACGAAGACGACCCTCCATAATCCTTTGATGTCATTGGCAAGGTTGTAGGCGAGGACGGTCATGGCGGGGCACTCCTTTCGCCGTGGAGCGTGCCTATCTCACGGGAAAATTCCATCACCAGAAGTTAGTATTGACGCTCGCGCTTTCTCAGAAATCCAACGTCCGCGTGATGCCGAAAGGTGCAGCCAGCTTTTTGTGTATCTCGATTCGGAACACGGGACCGCCGCGAAAGTTCGGTGCACGCAGCGAATCCTCCCCCTCCAGGTATTGCTGCAGATCGGTATCCCGATCGGCCCGCGCTCCCCGCAAGGGCGCGGGCCTCGGCCTGTGGTGCTCATGCCCTCCACATCGATCCGCAAGATGGAATATGATCTGGATAGAAGGACCCTCTCGGTGTGGTTCGTCGCCAGCGGCAAGCGGTACGAATTTGAGGGGGTACCGCCGGAAACCTTTGCCGCGTTCCGGGCCACGTTCGCCAAGGGCCGCTATTTCAACGACCACATCCGCAACAATTTCCGCTACCGTCTGGTTGCGAGCGATAGCGACCCGGGATGACCTGACCTGCCGGCGGCTCAATCGTCCTGTCGCTCCAACCGGCGGTTGGTGGACGCGTTGCCGCTGTTGCGCTTAGGGTTGGTTACGGTCCGCGCTCACTTGGCAAGCCCAACCCCCCGCATCCCCCCGCCTGGTGCAAAGCGTTTGATCGGTCCCGCCGTTCTGGCAGTGCGGCGGGACTTTTTGCGGTCCAGGTGGAACATCGGCGCGCGGGGAAGGCGCGGTGCACGCAGCACCCTTTTCTCATCCAACGTACGTCGCTGGCGCTGAAGGGTCTCAACGTCGGTTTGCCGCCGGAGCTCAACTAGTGGACTATTGCTCGACCGGAAGCGGCTCGTGCTGCGGCTCAGCGTGGTGGAACACCTGTCCAAGATCGCGCGCGTCGAACGTTTGGCCGCAGACTGGGCAGTAGATAAAGTGCTTCGATTCGTCCTCTACCGGCCCGTCATGCGGCCTGCCCTTATAGCCTGTGGCGATGTTGTCGGTTCTAATCCGGGGCATCGACAAGTGCCTTCGGTCGTTTTGGCGGCCGATATTTCTCGCTTGTCACGGTCGACCGTGACTAGTGGCCCGAGGTCGATCGTCGCGGTGTCCTCGTCGATGCGCGTGACCTCGCCTTTCAGGTCAATTTGCTGGCCTCGGTTCACCTTGGTGTGGTCGATGATGGAATGTGGGAACTCGTAACCTGGGATAGAGACGCTTACGCGGTCCTCTGTTATCCGCCTTCGAACCGTGGCAGTAATCGCCACTTGGTCACCAATGCCTATTCCCCGAGCCATGCCATGGATTCTGGTGCGGGCAGTGTCTTCTTCAAGAGGCTTCTAATATACGCCCGGCATCCTAAGGCTGACCTACGACCAGAGTTACAAAAGTTGAACTTCATCGGGGAACACTCCTTCTGTCTGCCTGTTCGATTTGGCCAGGCGCATCCCGCGCATTCAGAAAGGAGAAAGAAGATGAAACGCATCCTTTTGGCTTCGGCCGTGCTGGCGCTGTCGGCCGGGCTTTCCTTTGCCCAGACGACGAGCGGAACTTCGAGCGGAACCTCGACGAGCGGAACCTCGACCACGACAACCATGCCCAGCACGACGGATCAGGGCGCCGGCACGACAAGCAGCGGCACCAACATGTCCGGCGATCAAGGCACCGACACGACCACGACCAGCGGCACCACAAATCCGAACTCGGCCAGAGACTGCGCGCCCGGCCAGCAGACTGGCAGCGCTCAGCAGGCGGCGCCAGGTCAGCAGGACACGACAGCCAACACCGCCGCGCCGGGCCAGGTGAAAAAGACCGACCAAGGTTGCTGATTGGCACATCGGCAAAGGTTGGAATCACCAGCGTGTTGCTGGCCAGTCTCCCCCGACCACCGCCTGAACTCAACTCGGCTGGCGAGCAAGTTGCCGCCAGCCGAGCATCAGTCCAGGAACGTTTGCGCTTGCTTGTGCTTTCAGTGGGGCACGCCTAGCTTCTGTTTGCTTTCGGTCAGATAGCGTCGCTGGCGTCTTCGGACTACCGGTGAAGCAAGTCCGATGTGCGCCTATCGCGACCCCGCTTCACCTGCCGTCCAGCCGTTCGCGCATTCGCGATGTCGCTCTCGGCAACAGGCGGCGCGCGCGGCCAGGACGTGTCGCATGTGCGCGCTGTCGAAGGAGGCGCCCAGCAACATTGCGCGTGAAGGCACGCGGGCATCCGATCGATCGTTAACCTTTCTCTGCAATGAGCGCCTTGTCGCCTCCGGCTCTTACGCATTATGGAGATCACATGTTGGTCCCGGCACCCGATGCCGGGAGCAGGTCTGCTTCGGAGCGTCGTGACAGAACTGGGCGACATGGTTGCGGTGGAGTAGGCGCCGTCGCCCTGGATGAACAACAACCTGTCGCATGTGGTGGATGCGTTATCGAAGCTTTCGGTTGGTCACGGCCGCGACCGCATCGACAACGACCGCAACGGCATCAAGTCGTTGCTGAAAGCCCGCAAGTTATCTGTCAAGACATAGCGTGCCGGCGAAGATCCGCCCTCGCGACAGGGATTCGTCAAGCCGATCGGTCGGCAACGCGACCGGCCAGATGAGCGAGAGCTTACCCTCGGTGCTGGTCTCGACCCGGCTCGTATAGAGGCCTGAAGGGACATCTCCAAACGATCATCGACGGTCGTCGATCACTGCCGACTACGAGTCGAGGTCGTATGGCTCGTGGCCTAGCTCGTTGTGATGAAGCGCCTCTGCCATACACCTGATGTCGAACGCTTGGCCGCACGCCGGCCAGAGGACGAAATACTCCTCCTCACGAAGTGGCGATGCATCGTGGTTTTGGGGGATGACGATGTCATTGTATTCGTCGGGGATTGGGTCCTCCGGCAACGCCGCCCGTCATGCTGGAACGCCTGCCGGCAGGATTTGTTTCAAAGTTACTGCGCTTAAGAAGAGGGCCGGAACGGGTGAAGCACAATGTCGGTAAGCGCAAGGCGACGGCGCCCGAAACTCATCACGTGAGCTGAACGACTGCTTTTGCCAACTCGATGCTCGAAACCTGCCGATCTGCTTAGGCCGGTTCCGGACATTCGTGACCGGCCTCATAAGTCATAAGAAGCGCCCACCACCTACGGGACTCAAGCCGACATTCCCCGAGCCTTTCGCCAGGCACGGACTCTTTGCCAACCGCACATTTGAAGCCTATGCTTCCCACATCGGCCGCCAGCGCGTCGGACGCAGCCGACAGTAAGAGGTACGTGCTCTTGCCCGCATGGGAGAGAGAGCCATGCCCCAATCCCTTCTTCGCAACCATGTATTGAAAACCCTCTCCTCGGAGGATTTCGCGCTTTTGAGGCCGTCACTGCATCACGTCGAACTCAACATC
The DNA here is from genome assembly GCF_040322175.1 of Mesorhizobium sp. M0185. Taxonomy (NCBI): domain Bacteria; kingdom Pseudomonadati; phylum Pseudomonadota; class Alphaproteobacteria; order Hyphomicrobiales; family Phyllobacteriaceae; genus Mesorhizobium; species Mesorhizobium sp. M0185. The sequence goes on from NZ_JAMYSY010000025.1 coordinate 52,735, forward strand.
AAAGACCAGCTGGAAGTCTCTTATCAGCCGATCGAGCGTGTGTATTTTCCAGAGATGGGCATCGCGTCGGTGGTCGCTACGATGACCGGAGGGCGGCAAAGCGAGGCGGCATCGTCGGCCACGACGGCATGACAGGAGTGTCAAACGGCTTCCAAAACTGACCCCCGATCGGCGTCCAATTTTGACCCCCCCTTATGTAATGCGCGGCGGTCAGCGTTCGCCCGGGCGGAGCTGGTCAGGGTTGCGCAGCCCGGGCGAGCGCGGATGGCGCTTGGCAGCTTGATGGGGTGATCAGGCGCGGTTCTTGAAGCGCCAGGATTCGTTTCCGGTCTCGATGATCTCGCAATGATGGGTGAGACGGTCGAGCAGCGCTGTCGTCATCTTGGCGTCGCCGAAGACGGCGGGCCATTCGCCGAACGCCAGGTTCGTGGTGACGATAATGGAGGTGCGCTCGTAGAGCCTGCTGATCAGGTGGAAGAGCAATTGCCCGCCGGCTTGCGCGAACGGGAGATACCCGAGTTCATCGAGCACGACGAAGTCGAGCCGGGTGAGGTAATCGGCGATACGGCCCTGCTTGCCGCCGCGGTGCTCGGTCTCGAGCCGGTTGACGAGATCGACGACGTTGAAGAAGCGGCCACGTGAGCCGTTGCGGATCAGGGCGCGGGCAATGGCGATTGCGAGATGCGACTTGCCGGTTCCGGTGCCGCCGATGAGCACGGCGTTGCGCTGGTCGGCGACGAAGGTGCCGTTGGCAAGGTCCCGGACCAGCACCTCGTTGACCGGCGTGCCGTCGAAGTCGAACTCATCGATGTCCTTGGCTATCGGCAGCTTGGCGACAGTGAGCTGGTATTTGATGGAGCGGGCCTGCTTCTCGGCGATCTCGGCCGACAGCAGATCGCCGACGATCCTCGGCGGCTCGTGCTGGCGCTTGATGCCTGTCGCCATGACCTCGTCATAGGCGCCGCGCATTCCGTAGAGCTTCAGCGTCCCCATTAGTTCCAGAACCTGCGTGCGTTCCATCAGCTTGCCCTCCTGAGGCTGTCGTAGCGGGCGCAGTCGGCAACCGGCTCGTGTTGCAGGCGAAGAGCGTCCGGGGTGAGAATGGTGACGGCCGGCGCCGGATCGCGCCGCCGGGCCAGGATGTTGATGATGACGGCGGCGGAGCAGACGTTCTGGTCGAGCGCTTCCTGGCAGGCGGCCTCCACGGCATCGATGCCGTCGGTCAACACCGTGGCCAGGATCGACACCATCTGCCGATCGCCGTCGTGCGCCGCCTTCAATCTGCGTCGGATACGCTCCATCGCCGAGGGCAGAACCCAGCCCTGGAAGGGCGCACCGTTGCGCAGTGCACCGGGCTTGCGGGCAAGGACCGGCATGTAATGCCAGGGATCGTAGATCGTGTCGCCGCGCCCGAAGGAGCGGGCATGCTCGGCGACGACCACGCCGTCCTGGCGGATGACGATCTTGCCGGCATAGGCATGGATCTCGACCGGGCGGCCGACGGCCGTCGACAGAACCGAGTATTTGTTGTTGTCGAAGCGCACCGTGCAGGTCTTCGACACCGAGGCCGGCACCGTATGGAACCCGTCGAAGGAACCGCGGTATTCAACCAGCTTGCCACGCTCCTCATCGAACACGTTCCAGATCGTTCGTTCCGGCTGTTCGATGTGACGATGCGCCTTGGCGTAGGCGACGCACTTGTCATGCAGCCAGGCGTTCAGCTCCTCATAGGTCTTGAAGCGCAGCCTGGGCGTGAAGAAGCGCTCGCGCACCAGCCCGACCTGGTTCTCGACCTGACCCTTCTCCCAGCCCGATGCCGGCGTGCAGGCGACCGGCTGCACCAGATAATGGCTGCACATCTGCAGGAAGCGGCGATTGTATTGGCGGTCCTTGCCAACGAAGATCGTTTCCACCGCCGTCTTCATGTTGTCGTAGATGCCGCGCGTGCAGGCGCCGCCGAAGAAGGCGAAGGCCCGGTCGTGGGCGTCGAACACCATCTCCTGCGTCTCCCGCGGATAGGCCCTGACGAACATCATGCGGCTGTGGCAGAGCCGGACATGGGCGACCTTCACGGTCACTGTCACGCCGTTGATCAGGACGATCTCGTGGCTCCAGTCGAACTGGTAGGCCTCGCCCGGCGCGAAGAACAGCGGCACATAGGCGTCCGCCATCGCCGACCCCTGCGCCTTCGCCCAGCTCTTCGCGTATCGGCGGACGGCATCATAGCCTCCCTCGTAGCCGAGGCTGCAAAGCTCTTCGTAAATCCGGATCAGTGTCAGTTGCTCGCGCGCCGCCTTACCGCGGTTGCCATTCAAAAAACCGTCAAGCTGATCCTGCCACGGACCGATCTTCGGCTTGGGCTGCCGCTCGCGTTCGTAGGAGAACGATGTCTCATCGGACCTGAGTATCTTGCGGACGGTGTTCCGCGACACATGCAGTTCGCGGCAAATCCGCTTGAGCGACCATCCCTGCACATGGAAGGCGCGCCGAACCCGGGCAATCGTATCCACCGACTTCATCCCCACACCATCCGCTCGCTACGACGAGCTGATGGTCGCAAATCAAAGCATCAGGGGGGTCAAAATTGGACGCCGATTCCCCGGCTTATGGGGTCAATTTTGCACGCCGATTCACAGGCGGGCAAGGAACATCACGTTTCACGTGTTCGACCCGCAGCACGTGGAGGATGTGCTTGACCGCGACCTGGTTACGGTCTGGCGCGAACAGGACGCAGCGACAGCTGCAGACAATAGGCGGCGAGCCGCGGGCAAGGCCGCTATGAAACGTGCGCAAAGAAGCGGTCGCGGAACTGCAGCTTCAGCTGGTTATGGCCCCGATGAGAACGCGCACTCCAGTTTGCGCGGCTGGGAAGATTTTGAGAATGAGGGACTCCTGCGCTGATAGGCCGGACAGCACAAGCAGGTTAAAGCGTTTGCCTGCGCCGTGCGAGATGCGCAAGGAGGGCCGTCAAACGCATCGCGTTCAGGACCCGCTTCGCAGGAACACCGCCCTTGCGCGCCATCTCGACACCCCAATGCATGTGGTCGAGCTCGCGGACCGAATGAGCGTCCGGATTGATGCTGAAGGTGCAGCCCCGATCGAGTGCCTTTTGATGCCAGCGCCAGTCGAGGTCGAGTCGCCACGGATGTGCGTTGATTTCGACAGCGACGCCGTGTTTCGCACACGCTTTGAGGACTTTGTCGACGTCGAGATCATAACCGGGCCGGCGCAACAGCTGGCGACCGGTCATGTGCCCGATGATTGTCGTCCGGGGATTTCCGATCGCCTCAATGATACGCTCCGTCTGTTCCTTCTTGGGCAACTTGAAGCGGCTGTGCACGCTCGCGACGACGAAATCGAACTGCTCCAAGATATGATTCGGGTAATCGAGCGAGCCATCCGCCAGGATGTCGGCCTCGATGCCCTTCAGTATGCGAAATTTTCCATTGTATGCCTTGTTCAGCCGGTCGGCTTCGCGGTGCTGTTCAGCAATCTCCTGCAACGAAAGGCCGCCTGCGTAGTGAGCGGACTGCGAATGATCGGCGACACCATAGTATTCGAAACCGCGCTTGCGCGTGGCTTCAGCCATTGCCTCAAGCGTTTCGGTGCCGTCGGATGCGGTCGTGTGAGAATGCAGGATGCCATGCAGATCTTCATCCCGAATGAGGGCGGGTAGCTTCTGCTTTGCCGCTCGCTCAATCTCGTCCCTGCCTTCGCGCAATTCAGGCTCGATAAACTGCAGGTCTAGAGCTTGGTAGATTTCTTCTTCTGTCGCTTACGCGATCAGCTTTCTCCCGCGATGAAGCCCGTCGGCGTTTAGGGTGAACCCCTTGTCGGCCGCGAACCTCTTCAGTTGCTCAAGGTGGTCTGCCGAACCGGTTGCTTCGAGCAGGCTCGCGCCAAAGTGCTTGCTGTCCGTGACAACAAGCCTGAGGGTCGTATCCTCGATACCAGTCGACTTTCTGCCCTGCGCTACCAAAGCGAAATCAGAAACGAGCTCGCAACCGCGCCGGAAGTCACCTGCAATTTCGACGCGCGAAAACTCTGGATGCTCTTGCTTCACCGATATGACCGCATGTTCCAGAAGAGCGGCGGCCTTGTGCAGGTGAAGTTGCGTTTCGCCGCTTCGCACGATGGCCAGGTTCTGCAGGAGCTTTGTCTGGAGCGCGGCGCCGAGGCCTTTGACTGGGCGTATGCGGTCTTCTCGTGCTGCGGCCTCGAGCTCCGCCAGCGAGTTCACGCCGAGCGCCTGATGAAGCCTCAGTATCTTATCAGGACGAAGCCCGGGTATGGCAAACAGCTCCATCACGCCCGCTGGAACATCCTCGCGCAGCTTTTCAAGGCTCGGGTGCGTGCCGGTTTGGTAAAGCTTGGTCACGATGTCTGCGATCGCGTCACCGATCCCCGGGATCTTGGTGAGGGCGCCGGCGGCGATGATCCGGTCAAGCGGCTGCGACAGCGCCGTCAGACTGTCTGCCGCGCGCAAGTATGCCTTTATGCGATAGGGATTGTCGCCGCGCATAGACGCCCGTTGTGCGTATTCCTTCAAAAGACTGGCGACGGTCCTCGGATCGATCTTTGCCATGGCTTCAGCCAAACGAGGCCGATCTCCGCAGGTTCCGATCAGGCCAGGCCATGAACGCCGCGTTGCCGTTTAAATCCCGGCTTTACTGCCTCCTTCCTGCGTCGGCCGCTACAGATCGGGCAAGGATTGGTCAGCGCGACCCCGCCCCAGCGATTCAAGGATAGCGCGGAACTGAAAGGCAGCGGCGCGGACGGCCTCAAAATCGAGGCCTTCATCGGGGTCGAGGTCGAACACGAGGCGGTCGGCCTTTTCGACATCTGTATCCGGTTTCTCACATCGGCTTCAGAAGCCTGACATTCCGGTTCCGGTCCCCTTACCTCGACGTAGACGCCAAGTACCTCGCCCAGAGCAAGCTCCGATGCCAGTTTCAAGAAGTGCAAAATGGCCCATAAATGCGCCGACCAGAGAGAACGCTCTCGGATCGGGGTCTATTTCGAGCAGTGCGGCCTTGGTCAGCATTCGGACAGCCTAGCGGGTCCGTCCCAACATAGCCATGGGCACCGGCCTGCTACTCACGGAACACCCCCTCCTCCTTGGCAGCAGCCTCGAAAGCCTGAGGGACCTCCTGTCGGCGCACAGTTGCACAGCCTTCCTCCAGTTAGGTCCCATCTTGGCCCACTTCATGAGTTCCTCGGCGGCACCCTCGACGTTGTTGCACCCGTAGGTCACCCCAGGTCGGTCGGTCTTGACGTACACCGGAGGGGAGAACCAATGGGTTGCCACGACAACTCCTACTCAGGGGAGAGATACACGTTGGCCTCCCTTAGCGGCAGCCTCAAAGGCCTTTCGTATTATGTGGGGGTCAATCGAATCGCCCTCCAAGGCTGACAGGCAGAGGATCACCGCTTGTGCCAGCGAGGCCCTCGCCGGGTCCACATGTTGAGCTGCTCAAGGGCTCCTTCGCATTGTTGCAGCCATGCCTGACACCGGTTTCAGTCTTCACGAACACCGGAGGGACGAACCAATGGGTTGCCATGATACCTCCTACTCAGGGGAGAGATGCATGTTGGCCTCCTTGGCAGCCGCCTCAAAGGCTTCACGGACCTCTTGGAGGGAGGCTTTGCCCTCGAACGCATCGACGCAGGATTGGACCGCCTTGGTCCACTTCGGGCCCTTTGTGTCCCATCCCATGAGCTCCTCGGCGGCTCCCTCGACGTGGCTGACCCCATGGCGAATGCCCGGACGTTTCGTCTTCACGTAGACCGGGGGAGCGAACCAGAGAGGACCCATAAGGGGGAACTTAGAGCGGCAAGAGCCCGCCGACCAACCCCGCTTTAGCCGCAGCTAAGGGAACGATGTAGGCCCTCGCGGGTTTAGAAGTTGCAGTGGTCCTTCTCGGATGTGCAGCCGCTGTGGCGGGGTCCGTCGCCTCTCCCTCACCGGCGGCGGGCTCCTTTCGCGAAGGCGGTGTTGGTAATAGACACCTAGAAGCTTATGCCGCATCCAATTTAGCTAGTTGTCACATTGGGGGGAGCAATGTCCCCTCCTCTTTTGCAGCAGCCAGGAATGCCTTGCGGGCCTCCTCAGCTTCCATCTCGTCGAAAATCACGGCCATGCAAACGCGCACCGCGAGGTCCCAGCAAGGGCCACGCTTGGTCCATTTCATCAGCTCCTCGCCGGCTTTCTCGGCGTTGTTGACGTTGCGGATGATCCCGGGACGCTCGGTCTTGACCGGGACCGGAGGGTTGAACCAGTGGAGAGCCATGCGGTCACTCTTTGTCGGCCCGATCAAGTTCCTCCAGCAAATACTTTTGCTCAGCCCAGTTCCCGTTCTACAGGCAGATTTAGCAGCTTGCGAAGGTAATTGCGGATTACCTCTGACTATTGAAAATGGCTCAGGACGGCGCGCTTCCGTTGCGATGCCACGAGTGACTGAAGTTGGCTGACAGCTACTCTTGGGCGTCGAAAGCCACGCAGAGGCCCATGGCAGTTGCTGCCTCGACGATTGCCTCGGTTAGTTCTTCGTCGGAGGCCACCAAATAAGGCGCAGTCTCCCGAGCTTCGCGTAGCGCCGCTTTGATCGAGACCGTGTCGCGACGGTCCACCCTATTGAGGAGTACTGTGATTGCTTGCTCTAGAAGCGGACCTACCCTTTGCGCGACGCTCATCCAGCCCTCCCCAGGGACACGCCGAAGGAGACTCTACTCACTTCCTGACCGACATCAACGCCATGTAACAACCGTACAAATTGGCACGGTGCTAGGCCGCGACAGTCAGGAATCTTTGTAGAATTGCTGTGGTGGGGATCGGACACCAGCTCGCGAAGACCCTCATGCTCCTCCTCGATCCTATTGACGCGCCTCGAGCCGCCTTTCTCCCACAATCCCAGGTCGGTCTGTCCTGACGTACACCGCAGGCGAGAACCAATGGGTTGCCATGAGGCTATTCGCGAAGATCGAACCCGACGAACAGGCCAAAGGCTGGGGCAACATTGACAATAAGCTCCACCAGCTCGCAGTCAGTTTCCGCCAGATGTGGCCGGTCTCGGCGCACCGCTGCAATAGTCTCTTTGACGGAGATGATTTGGCCGCGACGGGCTTGTAGGATCAGCTCGTGAACAAGGTGTTTGGCAGTCACCTTGTCGGGTCGGCAGTTCGTCCAAATGTTCATACAAGGCCTCCCACCTCAGGGAGAACTCAAGGGAACATTCATTATCCTCTGTCGAGAAAAATCAAGAAGAATGTTTGATAACTTCTGAGTGGGAATCAGGGGGACAAGCCACGAAGCGAGCCTCTATACTCTTTGAGCTGACGCTCAGCCAGCCGGCTAGGGACCTTCTTCCGTCGGCCCCTGTTTGGCCCCATCAATAGCCGCAAGTAACGACTGTAGGGTTGGCGGCAGTTCTGGTTCGACCTCCAGATTTAAGAACGTTTGTACGTGATGACGATAGCCTTCGGAACGGATCAGTTTCCGAAACGCTTCGGAGACAGACTGATGGTCTGCTTTGTTGCTCGTTGTCATGTTCGGGAGGTCCGTCCCAATCAGCCGCAACTCGCCCGCAACGAATGGGTTCGATCAGGAGGTCGGAATATTTGGTAGAAATTTCTGAGCGGGAGATCGGATAACTGGCTCGCGCGAAGACCCCCCGTGCCCCCTTCGTTTGCCGCAGCATTAACCTCGCTCTTTGAACTGAAATTCGGTCTATCTAGCGTCGGCGTTGCACATCGTGAACGTTGGAATGCTTCTGTCCAATGTTTGCTCACGCTGTGATGCCAACGGGCAGGCTCTTGCGGCAGGGTGCCGCAAGGCGAATGAAACGCCGGCCCAGTTCAACCCGCGCGACGTCCTTCAAAGCTGGGGGATCGATCTTCACCAAGCGGTCTGCGGCCTCGACCGCAGTTCGTATCCTGCTGCACAGCGCGAGATTTTCCGCCAGCATTTCTTCAGTGCGTTGAAGCGCGAGCTCGGTCCGGTGGATGCGCTGCCTGGCATTGGCAACTTCCGATGTCAAAAGATCGGCCGCCATCCCGTGGCCGTGGGGTTCCATAGTGTCCATGGGTTTCTAATACATGGGGGGCGATATCGTTCCCTGATGTCGGGCGAAACGGCGGGCCGCAGAAAAGCGCGATGGGCCGAATGACCAATGCGCGCCGTGTCAAAACAGCGCCGGCAACAGGCGAACGGCTTCGGCCGCTCTACATCCCACGGGCAGAGGCGATCACGGTCCAGAGGGCCATTGATCTGTTCAGGCACGACTACAACGTAAGCGAAGACACACTCAGGCGGCTGGTGATCAAGCACCGTCTTCACAACCAGACAATGCCCGGTGCTCCGTGGAGAATAAGCGCTCCCGGTTTGGCTATGGCGCTCGCCGGCGATGATGACGCGCTTGCGCGGTTGAGGCGGGACGATCGCGAGCATCCGGACGTAACCCGGTATTTCAAGCGGCTCGGCATCCCGCGACCCTGACCTGTTATCAAAAGTTATGGTCGCGGCGACTGTCTAAAATAGACATTAAGTAGATGTCGCGGCCCGACAGGGCTCCACACAAGAGCGAACCGTTGCTGCCTTGCGCATCGCCCTCTAGGCCGCCGGCGTCGAGTTCATCCCGGAGAACGGCAGCCGCGCCGGCGTGAGGCTCCGCAAACCTTAGGCCGTAGACTCGTTACTGCGCAGCCACACACCTGCTTTTCGCCATCGGACGAAGCGGTTGCAACAGGTGGTGCGCGGGCCATAGCGCTGAGGCAGGTCGCGCCATGGAGCACCGGAGCGCAGCACCCAGAAGATGCCGTTCAGCACGCGCCGATCATCAACACGTGGCACACCTCTTGGCTTGTTGGGTAGACGCTTTATTCCATTGCTGACCATTGTCCAAAAGCGCTGTTAACCAAATTTTCTCACCCGCCAATGCTTATTCGCGCGACTGAAGGGGTGAGGTGATCGATGTGTGATTCAAACATAAGCGCGTTTCCGCTGCATCGGCGGCGGAAGTTGGTCGAAGGGATCGCCCGGGTCCTGGAATCCAAGAACGGGAAGGACGCGAACGCCTTCTGGCGCAACACCGCCAAGGCAATTCTCGTTCAACTGTCCGAATCAGGAATTGCACCCGGGGTCGCCGAACAGGAAGTTGGAACGCTTCTTCATGCTGTCTTGGGCGATATCGCCACCCGCAGTGCTGCGAAACTTGCACAATAGCATCGGCTCACGATGAAGGATTGCCGCATAGAGACGCCCCGGGCTCCGCAAGCGTAGCACCACTGCATCCGTCAAACGCAGGTTTCTCACTGCGGATGAAAAGATAGGCGCGTTCGTCGAAATCATGCGCGCGAATGTGCTCTCGGGCGAGATACGGCTCCGCCTCGCCTGTCCGGCGGTCATCGACCAAATCGAGGTAGGCGATGCGGAAACCCGCATTCACGGAAGGCCGACGGACCTTTTCCACGAGCTGAACCCGCAAAACCAATGAGCCGCCGTTGAGTTCCGCACTGCCAATTATGCGACTTTCGAAGCACAAATGGGGAACGAGCCTCTACGCCGCCGTACACCCCGCTTCGCATATTCTATTCATAGTAGGCGTGAAATTTCTCGTGATTCCGCAAGGCCTCAGGACGATAGGAACCGGACCCAGCGCATTGCGGAACCTGTAGGAGTTGGAATCGCTCTTCTACGGTAGGATGGACAGGAGCTTCCGGATTGATTTCCCGGGTTTTGGTCTTCCATCCAAGGCGGCTTGTAAGCGGGCGCAGCCAGTGGGGAATGCGAGCTTCAAGCACATCCTGCGTGCCCGCAACTTCGCAATGCTGCAGGGCGTCAGCTCTCGGGAAGAGATGGAGAGGTGTCCCATTTTCAGGCGTCTGCGGCAGGCGTTTGCCGTCGACAATCACCGGCCCCATCTTAAGATCGTCGGGCAGTCCCACCACCTCTTCGATCATCCATTGCAAGGCAATGTCGGAGAGCCGTGATTCACTCTCCGGGTAACTGCCACCGATATCGGAGTGGTTCCCGGCGAACCACAACTGTTTGAACGTACGGACGCCGTTCCGCTCCTCCGGCATGTCCCTTGTTGGACCCCAACCCACGCGAGTAAAGTCTTCTCTCGTTTCATCGATGGCATTCGCGGAACGCGCATATCCCACAAATCGGCTTAGCAGGCGGTCGAAGTTCTCCCCCTTCCATTCTGCAAGGTGAGAGGATTTGTCACCGGGATTCGGGAAGTCGCGTATGACTTTTTTGATTGATTTGCGCTGTTGCCAAGTAATCAGAACGACGCCTGCAACCGCTGCCAACCCGACAAATGCCAGCACCGAAAACCAGAAGGTGAAGCCGAAAAGAGAAAGTATGCCGGCCACTATAAGCGCAGGCGCTAACGCAAGTGCTGCTGCGAGCAAAGCAGCGCCGACAGCCAGAAAAATCTTGATACCGATCGCAAGAAGGCCTTTGACGCCAAGAGCCGCTACGGTATCAAACACGCCGATGAAGTATGGTGATGCGTTGGAGCGGTGGACCTCACCAGATTCATGATCGGCGCCGTATTGGGCTCGAAACCGTCGTGCAAGCTCGAGCCTTTCTTCGTCAAACTTCGCACGTGGGTGCCCTGCCCCGTGTTCCAGCACAGTGTAAACTGCGCTGCTGGCGATATCGCGGACCGCCTTCCTGAAGCGGGGGACTGGCTGATCGCCATTGCGGCTGGGTATTCCGCAGAGCATCAGCAGGTTGGCCACGCTCCGCACCGTGTACGCTCCCCTGCTGAAGCCGAACAAGAAGATCCTGTCGCCAGGTTCATAGTGATTGATCAGGAATTCATAGCAATCGACGATGTTGGTCGTTATTCCGCGGCCGGACACGGAAGCTAACGTCTTTTGTACCCATCGCACTGCGCTCGTGAAGCCCGTTGCCGTGGTTTCGGTCCCGAGGCCAGGATCATAGAACGCTGCCTGCTCGTGAGGATCGATCGATGTTTCTGGCCCTACCCTGCAAACTCGGTACATCTTGTAGATGTTGCTCAGGCGCTGCTCGACCCGAATACCCCCCTCCTGACCGGTACCGTCGGAAAAGATGACGATGTTTTTTGCCATGGGCCGCTCCTCTTAAGGACAACATATCCGCATAGTCCTCCGGTGTTTCCTAAAGTCGATGTGATCCACAATATTCATCTGAATCGAGGCCGCTTCTCTCGAGCGGCCAGCGCCAGTTCGATGAGCTTCCCGATATTCACACTCCGCCGGCCTTAGCGTACGATTTTGACCGATGCGAAGAGCGCTAAGGATCGCGCACGCGACCTGCAAACCCAGCGCGAGGAAGCCTATGGAAGGACTTTCGATGGGCTGGTCGCGGAGCAATCGGTGCTGGAGGGCCTAGCCGAACGCACGAAGGCTAGGTGATGGCCTTTTTCAGCGAGCGAAGAAGCTCTTCCGCCGCTTCAATCCTCTTAAGTAGCTCCGGATCGCCCTTGAGACCCTGAAGCGTGGTCCAAGGCACGCTCTTCATCGCTTCGACTGCGGCCTCAAGGTCATCGGAGAGACCGCCTCGTGGCTTCTTCTCTTGCGGTGCCAGTCTCAGCATGGCGGAATCAAGATCGCCGCCGTCACTAAGGAAATTCGCTCGCGCCACCGGATCTGGCAAAATTGCCCGCAGCTTCCGCAGCTCTTTTGAGTTTGTGATTCGCCTATCGTTCACCTTCTTGACGACGGCTTCGACGATGCTCGGCGTGAGGAGCTTCTTGCTGACACCCATCATTTCACGTGCCCAAGTGATGGCCGCGCTCGGGTCTCGCAAGCTGGTGAACTTCTCAGATAGCTCGAAAATATCGACCAGCTTGTCGAGGTCGCGGACCGTGATACCGAGGATGTTGGCCGCGCTAGCGCGGCCCATGAGGTCAACTAACCGATATGCCACCATCTCCTTTTCCTTGGCATCCCACTCCTTGCGCTGCCGGTGAATGTAAATCCACGCTCGCAAACGGTCTTCGTCGCTCAGCGTCCGGTCGGTCACCTCGATCGGCAGTTGCCGAAACTCCTTTTTTCCCTGCTCGACAAGCACGCGTGAGTTCGTCCAACGCCTGTCGCCATCGATTATGCGATACTTGCCCGGAAAATCGGGGTGCGGCTCAACCAGCAATGGTTCAAACAGACCACCATTGGCCTCAATCTGGCGCTGAAGCTCTTCATCGATTTTGGGACCTAGCCGAGGCTGCTTCTCGTTCGGAACGATTGCGTCGATATCTGCCTTGGTTCGATAGGTACGGAGCACAGTGCGGTCGAGCCGGCGCTCCTGAAGATTGACGACGACGTTGTCGCGATCTTTTGCCTGCGAGGGGCTATTCATCTTGCCCTCCTGCGGCCTCCCCGGTGCCGATGATGTCATCAATCTGTCTGGTCAGTTCACCGCGCACTTTCTGCACGGAACGGATGAGTTCGCCCTGACGCTTCCAGGTGGCATCGTGCGCCTTCATTTCCTTCACCTGAAGGTCCATCAAATCATCAGTGTGGATATTGATCCGGTTGAGAAGGTCATTGCACCGCTCCGAGGTGATGAAATCATAGAGCGCTGCCGTCTTCTGGGTCTTTTCCTCGCCACTCATGCGCAGGGTGTGGGTCTGGACGATGTGTTGCCGCACGACGCTGACAAGGGCCACTACGCGCGCGGGATTTGCGAGCAAAACACCATCCTGCAAATGCAACTGACGGGCGCCGGCAGGGAACTTACTGATAGACAAAATTGCATGTTCAGCCTTCGCCGCCATCTGATCGCTAGCTAACTTGGTCACAAAATCGTTCCGCCAAGCGTTGTGGTTTTTGGAATCGTAGATGATGGTGCCGCACGCCTTGCCGTTATGCATGACGATATGCAAAATGTCAGCGCCGGGCTGGCCTTTGTTGATGCGCTCAATCTTATCACCCTCGAATTCCGCCTTGAGAGATTCGAACAGATCAATCTCTGCGCCCTCGCCAAGTTCCTCGTTAGTTTTCTTGTCGAGAGCCCGCGTCAGTTCCGCCACCTTCTCAGAAAGCTTCTGAGTTTCCTTGAACGCAGCAGCTTTCTCCGAATTCACCGCCATCACTTGCGCCTGCTCCAAAGCTTCGCGCTGCTCCTGAAGGCGAGCATTGGTCCTCGCCTCTTCCGTTTCTTTCACCTCTGCGAGTTGCTTCTCGACTTCGGCCGCCTTGGTTTCGGCGGCAGCGCGAGCGGCCTCAATCTCAATAAGTTTCTGCTGCGCAACTGCCTCAGCGGCGGCGACGGCCTCTTGCTTGATTGCGACCTCCCGCAAGGCCGCAGCTTCGTTGAGGGTCTGGATCTTGGCGTCGGCGTCAGCCGCGGCCTTTTCAAGCTGCTCCGTGAGTACCTTGGCAGCATTCTCGGCCCTCGCTTTCAGCGTTTCCGCCGTTTCCAGACGATCCTTCGCTGCCGCCTCGGCAGCGGCCTTCGCCTCCGCCCGGATGGTCACTTCCTTGGCTGCCGCATCACCTTTGACGAGCTCGATCGCCTCCTCGTTGTCGATCTTGGCCTGAGCAAGCTGAGCCTGCACCACGCTACGAAGTTCCTCGGCGCTGGCTTTGGCAGCGTTGGCCTCAGTAATTTGATTCTCAAGTCCTTCAAGAACCTCACGACCGGCCGCCTCGGCGGCCTCGATCTTTTTCTGCGAAGCGGCTTCAGCCTCCGTTCTTGCCAGCGCGGCCTTCTCGTCCGCGTCCTTCGCTGCTTTTTCCAGCGCTGCCGCCTTATCGAGTGCGAATTGGTGCTGGAGCCGAGCAGTGATCTCGTCCGAGGTCTTCCTCTGGCGCGTTTCGATGCGCGCTTGGATCTCATCGAACTGGTCGTGCGGAATCTGCTGCTCGCAGAGAGGGCAGACTTCCTCGGTGCCATGAAGGAATGAAGGACTCGAAAGCCCCGTGCTAGATTTCAAAACAGGGGATGCTGACGCTGACAAAGGGACCTCCATGGCTGCCCAAAAAAAGTAGGTCCTAATTTATCCTACTTGATCCTGAAGTCAAGTTTGGTTATTAAGGAGAGGCGAGTCCGCGCTCAAGCGGACGCTGACAGAAAGGCTACTAAATGACTAAAACCTTCAAACCGGGCCAAACCGCCCCGCGTTCAGGACAGTATGGAATCCTCGGCACGCGTGGCGGGGACACCGGGCAAGAGCGCACGGTCACGCGTGGAGAACCTCTTCCTCCCACGCCGAAGTCCGGCCAAACCTTTAAGATGGTCGATCCTACCAAGAACGGCAGTGGCCGTCGCTAAACCACAATGAGCGGCGGCCTCGGTCGCCGCTCATTGAATAGCCATGATGCCAGATCGCCGGCACCGACGCTCATTTGTATTTCAGCCGCTACCTTTATCTCGTAAGCGCGAGGGGCCGGCCGACTCCATTTTCCTGCTCAAAAGCAATCGTCATTGTATCGTCCGCCCTGGGCGATGCAACTCGGCCCCGGCCTATCCCCGCCGAGCACGATAGAACCGATCTCAAACCCTAAGAGCACGTCTTCCCGCCCGCGCCCGTCATGTGTCGGTTACAGCGCGCTGAGCTTAGAGGGTTTGCTTGCCCGCCTGGCCAGATATAATGGTGAAAAAGGGATGGGACATCTTTTGGCAGACACCACGGAAGAGCGGGAAGATACCTACGACTCACGCCCAATAGACGCGGGAACCTATCCGGAAGACCAGTCGACGTTGGTGCTCGAGACTAGCTTGGGGCGAACCCAACCTTGTACCGGGATGCCAGACGCCAGAACCATTCCTGGTCGAGTTCAGAAACCTTCTCTGCCTCGAGCAATCCATCTTTGCATCGATCAAATAGCGCGTAGCAAAGCTCTTCGTCATCATGACGTGCGTTGTAGGCAATGCCATCGGCATTGACGGGGTGCTGCGACAGTGCCTTCGACCAAATCTGAGAAGTGTCGTATGGCAAACCTGAATGGACGATTTCTGCGGTAGCGCCGAGTACGGCAAGCCCCGGACCAGCAAGCTTGATCAACGACAGGTCCGATCTAAGTTGCAGCCGAACATAGGCCTTCCTTGCAAGAAGGTCAGTATCAATGAGCGTACGTCCTGGGCTTCTAAGGAAGGTTTCGGCAAATGCGCCTTCCGACCTCTTAGCGACATACAAAACCCCGTATGTCGCATCTGGCGCGTTCAATCTCCCATCGCGAGACCGGTCAAAATATATCGGCTCATATTTGGCGGTAAAGAAGCGATAGACGTTGGTTCCCGCCGGTAGCTTCATCAATTCTGGAGTTCGCTTGGCCAGATCTAAGGGCGGTAAAGGCCCGCTCACGCTCCCTGCGTGCCCATTCTGCGTGCGGCCTCTACAACCAGGTCAATGTCGCCTTCTTTAAGGACGTCGATAGGCTTGCGTCCCTTCAGCCTGACATCCGGTTGTGCGAGGAAGTTCAGCACGGTCCAGGGATTGCTTGTCGGCAAAGCCTCGCGCACTGTCTTCAGGCCGGCCACAACAGCGCCATTCCGCATAAACTGGAGCGTGGGGTAGCTTCTGCGATTGCTGGGACCGGGGACGGCAAGCAGACTGCCTTCCTGCACCCGTTTGTCTATCGCCTGGCGTGAAACGCCCTGCATTAACATCCTGACCTGCTCCAGATCATAGGCCCCCCCAGCCTCTCGCAGATCTTCCTGAGCGATCCGGACACCATCAAGAAGAGCCCGAGACCGCGCATCTGGCTTGAATGCATCGCTGTTGACGACCGGAGTGCGAGTGTTGCGAGTGCGGCCGGTGGCAACCTCGCGAACGGTGCCGAACCGCTTGGCGTCGCTACGCTGGATCTTTCGGACCAATTCACTGTTCTTCGAAACGATCGCTATTTTTGTTCCAGCGGGCAGCTTGAACCTCTTTAAGAACGCGACGGGGTCGCCTTCCACAGTTATCATTGCCACGGTCTTCCCAGACGTCTTGCTACGAGACGCCTTCGCCAACGGCGTTCTGGATTGCGTGTTGTGTGCCATATCGATCTCCTGGAATGAAGATGGGGCAGGTTCGCAACTTTGTCAACTTCGACAATTATCGCAACCTCGCCATCTGGAACCGTTGGGCGTCAACGAGCGTCGATCCTTAGAGCAACATCCTTGGGCGGCGGACACAGCTACGGCGATTGAACTTCCTTTCCAGCCTGCCGCCTCAAATATTATCGGCAATATGCAGCGTAGGGACTCCTAATCGACTTAATACGCTGTAAGCTGGCCCCGGGATGAGCCTTGGGGGCATAATGAGCGTAACGGACGGCTCGAAGGCATTCGGTTACATAATCGATCAAGAAACAAGCGTCGACCTTCTCCGCAATGAAGCCATTGCGAAAACTGTCGTCGATCTTGTCACTGCGAAAAGCAGTCACTCGGTCACTGTGGGCGTGCACGGAGATTGGGGTGCAGGCAAGTCCAGCGTCCTCCACATGATCGAGGCCGCATTTGCCAATGGAGGATCAGCGGCAAATCCAGGTTACCTCTGCATACGATTTAACGGCTGGGAGTTCCAGGGTTTCGAGGATGCGAAGATAGCCCTGATCGAGGGGGTGGTGACGCAGCTCATCGCCAAGCGCCCTATGCTTACTAAGGCGACTGATCAGGTAAAAAACGTGCTCAAACGGATCGACTGGCTGAAGATTGCCAAGAGGGGTGGCGGATTGGCTTTCAATGTTTCGACTGGTCTTCCAAGCCCCGACCAGGTGATGTCGCTGCTTTCGATGTTTCAGGCGAAGATCGAGAATCCCGCAACCTTTCTGACGAAGGAAAACGCAGAGATTGCGATGAGTGAGATGAGGGGTTTCTGGAAAGAATCTCCCGATTCAAGATCGGTACCCGAGGAACTTCGCGAGTTCCACAACGCCTTTGAACAGCTGATCGAGAAGGCGGAAGTGAGCCGTTTGATTGTCCTCGTCGATGATCTGGACAGATGCTTGCCTGAGACCGCGATCCAGACACTTGAAGCTATCCGCCTTTTCGTGTCGTTGCCCAAGACTGCTTTCGTTATCGGCGCCGACGAATCCATGATCGAGTATTCGGTGCGCAGCCATTTCAAGGACATCCCGGAGGAGGGCGTCTGGAAGGGCTACCCAAAAGCCTACCTCGAGAAGCTCATCCAAGTACCGTTCAGAATTCCTGCGATGGGCGAAACGGAAACGCACATCTATGTGACGATGCTCTTGGTTGGCGCGCTCATCGAAGAGGATTCGCAAGAGTTCAAGTGCCTGCTCGACCGCGCCAGGGAACTCATGTCCCGGCCCTGGGAGCGAAAGGGCCTGGAAGAGGCCGACATTCGCGGCGCGCTTGCCCTGAAATATTCGCCCGATGTAGCAAGGGCGGTGGCACTTGCAGATCGCATAAGCCCAGTTCTGGCAAAAGGCGCAAGTGGCAACCCCAGGCAAGTGAAACGCTTCGTAAATGCTTTGAACCTGCGTCTCCGGGTATCGGCCGCACGGGGATTCGGCCAGTCGATTGACCCCGACGTTCTGGTGAAATTCATGCTAGCCGAAACCTTCCTCCCTTCAACAGTGTTCGACCATATTGCGATGTCGGCCGCCAGTTCCGACGACGGCATTTCAGAGGACCTCGCGCTTCTGGAAGCCGCGGTCCGCGCCGTTCCTGCGGCCGAAGTCGTTTCCAAGAAGGGTTCACCAATTCCCATTGCTACGCCTGAAGTCGCTCGAAACGAAATCGTCGAGGATTGGAAGACCCAGGAGGATGTCGCTCGTTGGGCGCGAGTCGATCCCGAAATCGGCAAGCTCTCACTCAAACCGTACCTTTTCGTTGTGAACGACCGAAAGAATTTCGTAGGAACGGGCAAACCTATGTCCGCAAAGCTAATCGGCATCCTCAGAAAACTGACCGGAACCTCCTTCGCTGCAGCCTCGGCCAAGGGTGACCTCGGCGCCCTCGAACAAACAGAAGTCGAACTTGTATTTGGGGCGTTGCGTACATTACTTCTTTCGGAAAAGGCGCTTCAAGTTTGTCCTGCTGCGATCGGTGGACTGAACGCTCTCGTTACCACTCACCAATCCTATCAAGCGCGATATCTGGAAGTGTTGGACATGCTGCCGTCGGATGCACTCGGTGCGTGGGCGGGCACGGGTTACGACAAGGTCATCACGACCGCGCCCGCCAAAGCAAAGCTTTCAGCACTGTTCGAAAAATGGCGAACCAAAGGAGGGGCCAGTTTGAAAATGGCTCTCGAGCCAATGGGTAGCGGCCCGAACGGGAGATCGTGAAGTGGGCACATCAACACCGTTCACCGGGGGAAAGAATGGAAATCCGTTGATCCCAACCTGGCTCGAAACGGGAGCGGAGACAAATCCGGCAGAAGGCCCTGGCGCTCCTCCAGCCGATGCACCGGAAGCGGACTCCGGCGAAGCCGACGCCGCCCAGACACCTACCTCCGATCAGCCGGTTCCGACTGTACAGCTCCGTTCGGGTCGAACTCAATTCAACAAGCATGCCCGGGGTGGAGGGAATACCCCGGACGCGTCCCGATTGCATCGCGCCATTGGATCATACGTTGCGCGCGGGGCCGGCGGATCGTCTTCCGCAGCCAATCGTATGTCATCGAGCGGTGGCGCAGCCTCCGCCCTCGGAAGGCTCCTTCTCGATGCATCTCGCGATGGCATTCGAGAAACCGTCCGAAAACTCAATCTGGATTCGTTGGCATCCAGGTCGGTCAGAGAAATCTATGCCTCCCTCGTCGATTTCGTCTGTGGCGAAGGCGGAGACCATGACGAGGCCATCAACCGTGATGCATACATCGAAGCCGTCGACGACTTGATGCAGGTTGAGGGCATAGACTTGGAACGCCCGTCGATCGATACGATCAACCTACTGATAGAAAGCTTCATCTCCGGTACCATCAACAACCGAATCCTGAACGCTATCGGGAACAAACTGGTTCTCCTACCTGACAATGTGGAGCAGGTACGATCGATCGAGACGGAGGTCCGCGGCTTCATCGCCGGAGCCGTTAGAAACGGCATGGCGCAGGCCGGACGGATTTTCGCTCGCGACCAGATCAAAGCTACGATTGACCGAATCTATGAGCGAGCTCTCGCCATCCTCGAAACGTACTCCGACCCCGACGCACAGGAGGCAAGATGACTCGATATGTGATATCCGGTACCCTTGGCGCTTCCGATAGATTTCAGGCTGTCATCGGGGCAGACGAAGCACTCAGCACTGTAGACCTTCTCGACGTGAATCGTCGTATGCGCTTCGGGATCGATAGGGTGCTTGGAAAGCTGGCGGCGCTCGGCTCGCCTGCTACGCCAGTCGCCGTGGACTTGTTGACGGTGGCGGCGCTAGTTTATGGCGCTGACACGCGGATCAATCGGGTCCAAGCATCCCAAGATGCTTGGACCCGCGAGATCAAGCTGATCGTTCCAGTGTCGGCTCCGGCGCTCTGGATGGCAACGCGGCCCCTTTTGATGCAAATGCTTCGCTTCCTGACTGGAGACTTATGGGATCTCGAATTCCGTCCGTTCGAAAAGCTCGCCCGCCAATACCCCTCCGTCCCCTCAATGAAGGGCACGGCACGTTCCTTTGACTGTGTATCGTTGTTTTCAGGTGGCCTCGACAGCCTGATCGGGGCCATCGACATTCTGAAAAAGGGAGAACAAACACCGCTTTTCGTAAGTCACGGTGGAGACGGTGCTGTTAGCGGTCCCCAAGGAAAGCTTTTCTTCAAGCTCACCAAATCATTCCGGAAGGCATCTCCGCTGGCACGAATTCGGCTCGGAATGACGTTTCCAAATGGGCTAGTTGGTAAGTTGAAGGGAGAGGATTCCACCAGAGGACGATCGTTCCTGTTCATCGCTCTGGGATCTGCAGCAGGATCAGGCTTCGGAAAGCCGTTCAACCTTCGAGTTCCCGAAAATGGATTGATCTCGTTGAACGTGCCATTGGACGTCACGAGGCTCGGGAGCAACAGCACAAGAACGACACACCCCTTCTACATTCACCGTTGGAACGAACTCCTTCTTAAACTCGGCATCCTTGCAACGGTGGTCAATCCTTACTGGGACAAGACAAAGGGAGAGATGGTCGTCGAATGCGCGGACGAAGCCGTGCTTGAAGAGCTGGCGCCATTGTCTATTTCCTGTGCCCATCCGGCCGGAGACCGGTGGAAGGGTGGGGGAAAGGCACATTGCGGCTACTGCCTCCCGTGTATCATCCGTCGAGCATCATTCCTCAAGGCACCCTGGCCGGACAAAGATAGGACCGGTTACAGAGTTGAAAATCTCACGGCGGAACCACGCGACACCAAAGGCGCCGAGGGAAAGCAGATCAGAAGTTTCCAATACGCGCTGGCACGGCTGAAGGCGAATCCCGAATTGGCTAAATCATGGATCTACAAGCCTGGTCCGCTCCGCGAGGACGCATTGATCGTACGCGACCTAGTTGGCGTCTACGAGCGGGGGATGGCGGAAGTCCGCCAGGTGGTCGAAAAGGTGATCACATTCTCCTCGGACGGGCAACGTGACTGAAAAGCTCGTCGACTTTCACTGCCATCTCGACCTCTATCCGGACTTTGAGGACCTAGTTCGCGATTGCGAACGCAAAAGTATCTATACGCTCGCAGTAACAACGACTCCACGCGCCTGGAGTCGCAACCATGAACTCGCGTCGCGCACTCAGCATGTCAGAGCAGCATTGGGCATCCACCCACAGTTGGTTGCCACAAGCGCCTCCGAAATCGACCTTTGGGAACAGATCCTGCCGGCTACAAGGTACGTTGGTGAAGTCGGGCTCGATGCCGGTCCAGCTCATTTTCGATCACTGGATCAGCAGAAGGAAGTTTTCCGACGAGTTCTCCAGGCGTGCGCAAAGTCGGGAGACAAAGTCCTCTCGGTCCATAGTGTACGTGCCGTCACACCCGTCCTCGACATGGTTGAACGATACCTGCCGCGCGAGCGGTCAAAAATCGTTCTTCATTGGTTTTCCGGAAACCGCGCGGAGGCACAGCGTGCCGTGACCCTCGGCTGCTGGTTTTCTGTCAACGCGCAGATGATTGAGAATAAACGGACGGCAAAAATCATCAGCGCAGATGTGCCTGTTGACCGCATTCTCACAGAAACAGACGGACCCTTTGCCTTGGTTGAAGGAACTCCAGCGCGGCCACACGATGTTAGGCGAAGCCTAGATGCAATGGGCATTCTATTTAATCTGTCGGGGGCCGCCATGGCCGTTCAGATAGTACGAAATCTGAGAGGCCTCACCCAAATCTAGGCGGGGAGTTCTCGAACTTATGACAGGTCGTACAAGGCAGCAACTCCGTTCGAGCGTGGTCTAAAACCCGGTGCCAATTGCCCCGGTCAAAGCTGCCATGTCCTCAAGTACGAACCCCTAGATTGTGAACCGGCGCTCGGGTATTCGCCGGCGAACGTTAAACCCCTCCTGCAGGTGCAGCAACATCGCTCAAATCTGATCAAGGTCATCGAACACGTGAAGCGCGGTTCGTGATCGTAGCTGCTCCCAAGCAAATTGCATTGGAACGGCGTTTTTGAAAACCAATTCCCCCTCGAGCCTTGGTTCCACCCCAAGTCGCAATGCTTTCTTGAGTTCGGGAATGTGCGCGTTGACGAGATCGAGCCGGTCAAGATGTTTTCGAAGAAGGTCCCTCCTGCCGTTGACCTCCAAGCCACGAAAATCGGCGAGCTGCTCTGCGATTTCGCCATCGGTCTTGCGGAACTGCATGTCCTTGCATTCGATCACCAGAACGCGGCCCGTGTCCGGTCGCCAAGCGACAACGTCGATGTCGCCGTAGTCGATCGGGAAGCCCTTTCCCAAGAGGGCCGTGACCAACACTTCAGATCTGGTTTCCCAGCCAAGTTCCTTCATCCTTGCCGCGACGCTGAAGCTGAAGGCATGGCCGCGGCGGTTGCTTGAATGGCCGGCCCACTGTCTCATCTTTGGACTCAGCTGCCATAGCGGGAAATCGCCCCGATGGTAGTTACCCAACATGTAGCGAACCGCATCCTCTACAAGTCCCGGAGCAATCACTAACTGGGGATCAGCTTCATTGTTGATTTGAATCAGCGGACGGCGCAAGACCGACAGGCGGCGCCTGAAGCGCCACGGAAAAATGTCCTTGGCGTCATAGCCTGGTGGCGATTCGCGCCATGACGCGCGGGGTGTGAAAATCAACCGCTCGATCAGCGTGACCGCTTCCGCGCCTAGTGGAGCTTTTCTTTGAAGGGCTGCGAGCAGCTCGCTCTTGCTCATCCGGAACATTGCTTGCTGAGTCTCGATGCCATGGTTGTCCAGCGTCCGCATCAACTGCCGCAGGGCCTCGACGCTCGCTCCGAACTCCTCCGTCCAGGCTTCCCAGAAGACGGGCGGAAATTCCTCGACAGGCGGCAGCGGATTGTCCTCGGTCGGCGGGTCGTCGACGTTCTCGGCGTAGTGCGCTATGCTTTCATGGATCCGCTGTCTGCTGGTCGTGCGCCCGAAGGGCGTGATGACCTCCTCGTGAAAGCTGAGGTTTGCGTGGATGTCACCGAGCGGGGTTACGCGAAGACGCGGCTCCATCGCATCCCAGCGGATCGCATCGGACCAACCGCCGAGATGTAACACCAGCATTAGCTTGGCCATCAGTCGGGACATTTGCAGATGGCCCGGCACTCGTCCGCCCTCCGCCCGCGATTCACCAAGCGCGAATTCAACAAGTAGCCGCGAGGTCTGCAACACGGCGCTGATTTCGAAATCCTTTTGCATCATTACATCGAGGGCCGCCTGCTTGTCGTTGTGCAAGGCGATCACAGCGGCGGCCGTGTCGTGCCATTGATCCCGGTCCCCACAAGCGCTCTCGTGATTGAGGACGGCAAAATCGATTACCGCACCACAGTTGAACTGACGAAGCTCTGTGCAGATCTCGTCCTCCAAACCGCGGACCACCCGGTTAAGGAAGGCAGTGCATTCGGCTTTGCCAGCAATTTCGCTGCCTTCTGCGCGTTCGCGAAAATTCCAGCCCAGGCCGAGCTTGATAAGCGCGGCATCGTCCCCATTGATCTTGATAGGTGCCGCCCACAGTGAGTTGCGCACCCAATCACGGAAGTCCTGTGCCATGAACGCGTGCTGTGAACGGGCATTGCCGTCGGGCACAATGAGAGCGACAAGCCGCTCCACCTCTTCAGGGTCGGTGGAAAGGCCTGCGAGTTCACGGAAGCCCTCTACCGTACGCTGAACGAGAGCTCGCTCAGCGATATTGTCTTGATGCAAAAAAGCGCGCTCCAACGACGCTTCAGCCACGAGCCGCACGGATCCTGTTTTGTGATCAATTTCAAAGGCGATTGCAGCGAGTGCTTGTTCATAGTTACTCCGAGCCATGCCAAGCTCGGCAGGCCGGTCGGCAATGTCACCTTGGAATACGACGTTCCACACGACGGTGCTGGGCAATGCCAGCAACGCATGATCGAGCACAGGTGCAAACCGAATAATCCACGTCTTCAGCAGGCGGAATCGTTCATAGGCGAAGTGGCCACTGGTGCCTTGGGAGGTCGCCAGTGTGCACCACCATCTTCGGGTTGGGGACTCGTAGACAGCTTCCGGCCAGCCTTTCCCATGCGGTTCATCGCTCACGTAGAACGGTTGCCGATGATCTTCCTCGAATAGCGAGTTTTCATCGCGCAACACACGCCGCCATTTACCGGCAAGGTCTTGCGCAACGTGCAGATCCCATCGTGTCAGCGCCTCGCTGCGAACGGTGCGCAGGCTGTTCTGCTGCACCATCATAATCAAGGACATCGTCTCTATATCGTCCGGCATGTCAGCGTGGGGAACGATGTGGCCGCCGAGCTGGCGTATCCAACCCACCAAGTTAAGAAGGCCATTGATGTTCTGAAGCTCCACGCCGAGTTCCGCGAGGCGCTCGCGCGCGTCAAGCATGCGCCACAGCGACAACGACTCGAACTGGGGCAACCAGCTCAGCGAAATCAGATCGGGCGCGCTGATGAACTCGACTCGCCATCCCTCGCGTGCCTTATCTTGGATAAAGAAGGGCACGCCGCGCCCTACTCCGCACGGAACCACAAGGGTGAGCCCACCAGTAAACTCGGATCGCTCGCGAGCAGCCTTGTGGGAGTCATCAATCCATTTATCGATGACCGCCCCGAGCTTGCCGGGGACAGGGAATGACCCGAGCATCCCGTTGGTACCGAAATCCTCAAGATCATCACTGAAAAAAATCAAATTCAGATAGAGACCGCGGTCAATTTCTGTCATGGCGCCCGCCATAAACCCTCCATCCGTTCCGCGAAGCTCGACCGCGAGCCGGCCGCGTGTGCCGAGAAGTGGCGTTCTGGACAACAGCGTCGAATACTCATTGGCGACCGCCGCAGCAAAGGCTCGCCGCGCCCCAGCGCCCGACATCTCCTCAACAAGGAAGCGCGTTATTGCGGGTACCACGGCGCTTGGTAAGCATACGAATACGTTGTCCCCACGCATGACCAACGGGTATCGCTCAAGGCCCGAATGTCCGACCCGTTCGCTACGGAGCGCCGCTCGATCGTTCGGCGTGAATCCGAACGGGGCTAAGTCTTCAAGAGATATTCCTAGGCTCGTCAACTGAGGGATTGTAAAGCGAACGATCCGATGCAACGAGCCAAGGCCCTCACTAATGGACGAGGGGAGTTCGGCCAGTGGCATCTCCCGGCCAAACTGGTTACGTGCGAGTTTGCCGCGTCGGCAAATCTCGTCCGAAAGCCGCAGCAGCCCGTAGGTGCTCTTTCGCAACGCGGCAAGCAGACCGCCGTCGCCCAGCGAATCTAGCGTATTGATGAGACGTTGAAGATGGAACCCGCCGGATTCCCAGGTTCCTCCCAGGACACGAAGGTTTCCCTGGCGGGTTGCGAGGTTATAGACGAACACGTCCTCGCTCGGATCTTCCTGTTGGCCAACCCAGCTGTCGCTCATTGCGTTGAAACCAAGCGCCACGATGCGATCGTCTGGCTTCCGCGTCCCGGCGCCAGAAAGAAACGCCAGATGGACGAGCACCTCAAGCCGATGATTGTTGGCTTGCAACTCCGGTTCCGCCAGAAGCGCGCCAAAGGTGGCGGCCAGAAGCACCGGATCGTAGGGGGCAAAGCACGCTGAAGTTCAGCATGGTCGGCCAGGGCCTTCGCGACGGCAACGCTGCCAATCTCGAGAAGCCCGAACTCTTCCGCGCCGATGTCCGACTCTTGTTTCACATAGTCATTGTACGGCTGTAACGTTGCGGTAGTGAAGTATCTTGGACCCGCTAGGCAATTCCGTCGCGTCACTCATCCACGTAGACTCGCAGCGAACCCTCGTCATCCAGGAATTCGGACTCCCGGCCAACCGCGCCAAGTGCGCCAGGGATGTCGGCGAGCAGTTTTTTCCTTGTTGAGCAGGCCGGCGTCTTCCAGTTTTTCCATATCGGGCAGGTCGCGCAACGTTTCGAAGCCAAATGGCCCAGGAACGCCTTCGTCGTGACATAGGTGTAGGGCGCTCCCGGTGTCGGGCTTCGTGGACCCGAAGCGATAAAGCCGGCGCCGCGCAGATTGGCTATTAGATCGCGGCTGATCTCGCGGCCAAAGAAAGCGGAAAGCTCACCGCGGGTGGTTGGCTGGAAATAGGCAATCGTCATCAGCACCAGCGCTTCCGGTTGCGAGACATCGATGCTCTGTTCACTCGCGCTTGACGCGGCACGAATGGCATCGGCGTAGGCAGGCCGGGTGCGGTGCTGCCACCCGCCGGCGACCGACACCAGTTCATACGGCCTGCCGCGCAGCTCTTCGCGGATATCGTCGATGATCAGCTCGAGATTGCAGCCTTTGCCGACAATTTTTGCCAGCGTTTCTCGCGTCACTGGTGCCGCTGCGGCGAAGATCACGGCCTCGACGCGCCCGATCCACTCACGCCATCGCATGTCAGGTGGCAGATGATCCAGCTCACGATCAAACAAATGGTCATGTGAACGACGAGAGCCTGGTCGATGGCCATCTGGCCGGCCTTCCTTCCTTTTCCCCGTCGTCGTGCCTGCTGACTCCGTCATCGCTCACAGCCCGTAGATGCGGAAGGTGGATCGTCCCGACAGTTCGCGCACGGCGCCGAGATCGAACAGCCGATCGAACAGGCGGCGCAGGCCGCGATCACTGATGCCGGGAATAATGTCCGAGGCGACGACCGCATCTTCGGCCAAAAATCTCTCGACCACGGCGTCCGAGCCTTTCGCGCGCAGCGTCGGCGCCACCGTCAAAAGCATTTCGGCGCGACGCGACAGTTCCGCGGACAGATCGATGGCCTGGATGGCAGCGCGCGCCAGCCCTGCAAGACATTGTTGCTTGCGCCACTCCTCCCCAAGCGCCGGCCCCGACCTCTGCTGTCGGCCACTCTTTTCTCTTTCGGCCGCGGACCTGGTGACAAAAAGCTGCACGCCGAGCAGCGGCACAGCGACCGGCCAATTCAGTTTCCGGGCCAGCACGACATCGGCGAGCCAAGCTCCCAGACTCCGTTCGGCCTCCGGCAACAGTCCAGCCACGGTGTCGAGCATTCTCGCGCTCGCTGCGACAGCAGGACCGTCGTTCGCAGAAAGATCTCGTGCGGCCGCAGCGATTTCGCCAATGACGTCATCGGAGGAAAAACCGAACCTTTCCGCTGCCGCCACCACTGCCTGATCGGACAACAACGATTCCGCCGGCCGCGCGGCGAGCTTACGCCAAGCCAACAACAAACGGCCGGCGGGGCCGACATCGTCACCCGGTCGGGTGAGAGTGACCGCGTCACGCAGTGCTACCCCATCCTCGGCACGGCCGGATCGTTTTGCTACCATCGCCGCGGCGGAAAGGGCGAGACGCTGCCTCCAGACGCCGGCCCATTTCTCCTGACGACGGACCACCGCGTCGAGCAGGGCAATCGCTGCGCCGGCCATGAACTCAATATCTTCAAGGGCTCCACGCCGCGTGCGCACGCCCGGAGTCCGTTCGCTGCCCGGCAAGGCCGACATAGCAGGCGGCATCAAAGAGCTGATTGTGCCTAATGCCACATTTGTGCACCAACGCCTTGTGGCGCGGGCAGCCACAGGCACAGGCTACGCGGAAAATGAAAAGCGGGGCCAACCCATTCGCTTGCACACAGCCTGCGTTTTGCCAGCTCCTCAACCGCAACGTGCTGTCAATCTTCGTCTTGCCGTGTCTTGAACGCCGAACTGTTCACGCCATTGGCGCCGCTTTGTCATCCCGTGCCCCGAAATGAGGCCGTCGTTCGAACGATATGCGCAGTTGCTTATCCGCCAGAAACCGGCGAGCCAGATCGGTGTCGCGCTTACCCACGCGTGACACCCAGTCCGAAAACAGGCGAACCGCGCGCCGGTTCATATGCCGCGAAGGACAGACCAGCCAGTATCCCGGAAACTCGATGACCTCGAACTCTATCGAGACCGGAACCAGAGAACCCGACACCAGGTCCTCGAATGCGATGGATGTGCTTTCCAGGACCACACCTGCACCGTCCTTCGCCAGTTGAACCGACATTGACGAACGGTCGAAACGATAGGGATACGTCATGCGGGCGCCCTGGATACCGTTGCACGGCAGCCAATAATCCCACCGGAAATAGGCCTTCACACTGTCGATCAACCGCGCATGGCGAAGCTGCTCGCGCGGATCCGGTGAGATCGCGCGCAGTTCGGCAAGATAGGAAGGCGAGCACATCGGCAGGATCAGATCGTTGACGACGCAATCCGAATAAAGGCCGGCCCAGCCGCCGTCGCCATAACGAAGATCGAGATCGATGACCTCCGTTTCGAAATCCGAGAAATTGGGCGTGGCGTCGACGCGCAAATTCCAGCTCGGATAGCCCTTGCTGAACTCGGCCAACCGCGGCGCCAGCCATTTCTCGCCGAAGGAAGGACTGACGCGCAGGCTAAGCTGGAAGCTTTCGCGCTGCCGCACAATGGCATTACGCACCTCGCGTATGGATTCGAAAGCCTGGGTCGTGGTCTGGAAGAGCCGCTCACCGTCGATCGTGAGCGAGAGATGGCGCTTTTCGCGCTGAAAAAGCCGCACCCCGAGTTGGTGTTCGAGCAGCCGCAGCTGCTGGCTAACCGCCGAAGGTGTCACCTGCAATTCCTGAGCGGCCTTTGCCACGCCGCCGAGCCGCGCGACTGCCTCGAAATGCGTCATCGAATTGAACTTGATGTCTGACCTCGTCCTCGTCAGTTAAGCTCAGCTACACAGAATGTTAAGAAACGAAAATTGAGCCGAATGTCAATCGGTCGCACAGTGGTCCCGGAAGGAGATACAGGATGGAGCCGAGTTCAACCCAAAGCTTGGGTAGCGCCGGCAACGTGCCGGGAGTTGGACAGGTATTGACCAGGAAGCCCCTGATCGAAGCTGCGAATATCGAGAAGAGTTATGACGCAACCCGTGTCCTGCGCGGTGTGAGTTTTCAGGTCCGGGCCGACGAAATCCAAGCGCTCCTGGGCGGCAACGGCGCCGGCAAAAGCACTCTCATCCGCATCGTCACAGGGCTGACCTCACGCGAAGCCGGCGAGATTGGCTTCGCCTCGTCGAAGGCCGACCACAACAGCCCGATCATCGCGGTGGTGCATCAGGAGCTGGCGCTGTTGCCCGAGCTGTCCGGTCGCGGAAAACATCGGCATTGTGCATGCGAGGTCGGGCTGGTCGCAGATAAGCCGTCGCCGCACGCGCGAAACTGCGCTCGGAGCGCTCCAGCTGATCGACCCAGCGATCGGCGAAGCGATCATCGATAATGCCGGCGCGCAAATTGTCCCTCCACGAAGGCCAGATCGTCCAGATCGCTCGTGCCCTTTCCACCGGAGCCGAAGTGCTGCTTCTCGATCCCGGCGATCCGGTTGGGGAAACGCGCTGGCTGCAGGAGATCGGCTTTCCGCATGGCATCGTCGGCTATGCCGACCTGTCCCAACCCGACGTCGGCGACCTCCTCGACCGCCACATGGAATATCCGAACTTCCGCGGCATGCGGCAGCCGATGAATTATCATCCCGACCCCGCCAAGACCTATCTGGCGCGGCCGGAGGTCAGTCGTACGCCCGAATGGCGGCGCGGCTTCCGGGAGCTGGCGAAGCGCGGGCTGAGCTTCGACCCGCAGCTCTACTATCCGCAGATGAGCGAGTTCCTCGAACTGGCGCGACTTTCCCGACGTGCAGATCATTCTCAATCACACCGGCATGCAGGTCGACGGCGCCGAGCATTTTGGCGCCTGGAAAAAAGGCATGCACCAGTTAGCGCAAGCGCCGAACGTCGCCTGGATCTCGGGCCTCGGCATGGGCGACTGGACTTGGACCACGTTCTCGATCCGTCCTTATGTCGAGGAGGCGATCGCAGCCTTCGGCGTCGGCCGCTCGATGTTCGCGACGAACTTCCCCGTCGACAAGCTGTTCTCGAGCTTCGACGCCATTTTGAACGCCTTCAAGGAAATTACGATCGCCCACCCGCACGAGGAGCGGCTCGCGCTGTTCCATGACAACGCCGCCCGGTTCTACCGACTTTAGATCACCGGCAAACAGAAATAGCAGGAGAGTTCGACTTGTTGCTGAAGGGCAAGGCCGTGGTGATTTCGGGGGCCGCGGGCCCCCGGGGAATTGGCCGCTCCACGGCAGCGCTGATGGTACAGCACGGGGCTCGCGTTGCAATACTCGACCTCGATGACGGGCAAGCGCGTGACGCCGCTGCGTCGCTTGGACCCGACCATATCGGCCTTGCGTGCAACGTCGCGGACCTCGACGCCTGCAAGAGGGCGGCGGCGCAAGTGACAGAAACCTTGGGCAGGATCGATGTGCTCTGCAACAATGCGGGCGTCACGCAGCCGGTCAAGACGCTGGAGATCAGCCCGGCTGACTGGGACCGCATCCTCGATGTCAACCTACGCGGCGTGCTCCATCTCAGCCAGGCATTCATCCCGAACATGCGCGAAAATGGCGGCGGCTCGATCATCTGCATGTCGTCAGTTTCGGCCCAGCGCGGCGGCGGCATCTTCGGTGGCCCGCACTATTCGGCTGCCAAGGCGGGTGTTCTGGGGCTTGCCAAGGCCATGGCGCGCGAATTCGGTCCCGAAGGCATCCGCGTCAACTGCATCACACCGGGCCTGATCCAGACCGACATCACCGGCGGCAAACTGACCAACGCCATGCGCGCCGACATCATCAAGGGAATCCCGCTCAGCCGGCTGGGCGAGGCGCGCGACGTAGCCGGCGCCTATCTCTTCCTGGCTTCCGATCTGGCCAGCTACATCACCGGCGCCGTGATCGATGTCAACGGTGGGATGCTAATCCATGGCTGAGTGGACAACGGAGCTTGAGATGCCTCGCGCTGGCAGCAATGTTAGCCTGGCCGAACGAGCCTATCGTATCCGCCGACACGCCGTGCGGATGGGTCAAGTCCAGGGCCAAGGTTATGTCGGACAGGCGCTGGGTGTCGCCGACGTGCTTGCCGTCGCCTATTTCCATGCGCTTCGTTACCGGCCGGAGGACACGTTGTGGGAGGGACGCGACCGCTTCCTGCTGTCGATCGGACACTATGCGATCGCGCTCTACGCGGCTCTGATCGAAGCGGGCGTGCTGCCGGAGGAAGAGCTCGAAACCTATGGCAGCGATGAAAGCCGTATGCCGATGTCCGGCATGGCGCCATACACGCCCGGCATGGAGATCACCGGCGGCTCGCTCGGTCACGGCCTTGGCATTGCCGTTGGCATGTGCATGGGGCTGACGCGCAAGCGAAGCGACAGTTTCGTCTACAATCTTTTGTCCGACGGCGAGCTCGGTGAGGGCTCGACCTGGGAAGCCGCGATGTCGGCCGCCCACCACAAGCTCGACAATCTCATTGCCATTGTCGACTTCAACAATCAGCAGGCCGATGGTCCGTCGACGGCCATGCTCTCCTCCGAGCCGGTGACCGACAAGTTCGAGGCGTTCGGCTGGCATGCGCAGCGCGTCGACGGCAACGACATCGAGGCGGTCCGCAAGGCCTTCGACATGGCGCGCGGCCTGAAGGAACCTCGTCCGCGTGTGATCGTTTGCGATACGCGCATGGCCAAGGGTGTGCCATTCCTGGAAACCCGCGACATCACGCATTTCATCCGCGTCGAACCGCACGAATGGACGTTAGCGCTCGAAGCTTTGGAAAAGGGACGTCCGCGTTGAGGTTGTCAAAGTTCGCGCCGCGCCACGCCGCCAATGCCGGTGAGCGCAAGAGCACATCGGCGATGATCGCGTCGATCGCGCCCGATGGCGTACCGACACGCAATGCGCCGTTCGGGCACACACTGGCCAGACTGGCGCACCAGCGGCCCGGGATAGTTGGCCTGACGGCGGACCTCGCGAAATACACCGATCTCCATGTCTTCGCACAGGAGCATCCGGACCGCTTCTATCAGATGGGCATGGCGGAGCAGGTGCTGATGAGCGCCGCCGCCGGCTTGGCGCGGGAGGGTTTTACGCCCTTCGCCACCACCTACGCCGTCTTCGCATCGCGACGTGCCTACGATTTCATCTGCATGGCGATCGCCGAGGAGAAACTCAATGTGAAGATCGTCTGCGCCTTACCGGGGCTGACGACCGGCTACGGCCCCAGCCACCAGGCGACGGAGGACATCGCGATCTTCCGCGGGATGCCGAACCTGACGATCATCGACCCTTGCGACGCGCTCGACATCGAACAGGCCACGGAGGCGATCGCGGACTACAACGGGCCGGTCTACATGCGGCTTTCGCGCGGTAAGGTTCCTGTCGTGCTCGACGAAGACGACTATACATTTGAAATCGGCAAGGCGCGAATGCTGCGCGAGGGCGCGGACGTATTGTTCATTTCCAGCGGCCTGATGACCATGCGCGCGCTGGAGGCCGCGAAGGCGCTTGAAGCCGACAGGATCGGCTGCGCCGTTCTGCACGTTCCGACGATCAAACCTCTGGATACGGAGGCGATACTCGCTGCCGCGCGCCGTTCGGGACGGCTGGTGGTGGCGGCGGAGAACCACACCATCATTGGTGGCCTTGGCGAAGGCGTTGCCGCGCTGCTGATGCGCGAGAGAGTGACCCCAGTCTTTCGCCAGATCGCCCTGCCCGACGAGTTCCTCGACGCTGGCGCGCTGCCGACGCTTCACGATCGCTACGGGATCTCAACTTCCGAGCTCGTGCGCCGCGTCCGCATTTGGAGCGAATGAGAAGTAAGAGCTCTCCCCACACAACAGTTGAGTCATCGACCTTGACCTTGCCCCTCTTATCTAATCCGGTTTGAAGTTCGTTCTGGCCCATCGAGAGGACCAGGACATGAAACGTAGCCGCTTCTCTGAAGAGCAGATCATCGGAATTTTGAAGGAACATGAGGCCGGGGTATCGGTTGCCGATCTGTGCCGCAAGCACGGGGTCAGCGACGCCTCGATTTACAACTGGACGGCCCGCTTCGGCGGGATGGATGTCTGCGAGGCTCGGCGACTGAAGGCTCTGGAGGACGAGAACACGCGGCTGAAGCGGCTTCTGGCCGACGCCATGCTCGACAATGCGGCGTTGAAGGATCTTGTGGGAAAGAAATGGTGACGCCCGCGGCCAAGCGGAAACCTTTCCAGCGACCAGATCGATCAACTTCAACGCCGACTGCAACGGACCAGGCGATCAAGGAAAGGTGCATCATGAAGCATTCGCGGAGCCGACAATAGCCGACGCCATTCTCGACCGGATCATCCACAACGCCCATCGCATCACCCTCGAAGGCGACAGCATGAGAAAGCAAAAAACACCGCCGCCCTTGACCGGCGCCGAAAACGGCGAAATCAATCGCAAATGACTTCAACCAGGCAACCGAGCGCCGACCCCATCCTGCTGTCCGCGAATTAGTGAAACTGCTGTCCGCGATTTAGCGGAACGACTGTCCCGTTTTTGCGAAATACGCACGTCCGACGCAGCTTGCGTTGACAGAGGCGGTTTTACGCGCAGTTGCAATAGCACTTCCGCCGGCCTATTTTTGTGGAGTTCAATTGTGGTTCGGCCAAGGGCGCTTTGGGCGCCGGACCGGCCCCGTGTAAACCTCATTAAAGAGAGACGAACCCTGCCATGGAAGAATTCTTATCGCGCATCGCCACTGGTGCCGGCATCGGCCCGGCTCTCGCAGAGAAGGCCGTTGGGTTAATGCTGGGTTTCCTGCAACGCCACGCGGCCGACGGTCCCGTTGCGCGCATGATCGCGGCCATTCCCGGAGCTTCGGAATTAGTGGCGAAGTATCATGGCAACGACCCAGAGGGCGGAGGCGGCCTCATGGGGCTCGGCCAGCAATTGATGAGTGAGGGTCTCAGCATTCTAAAGATCGCCGCCATCGCCAACGAGACGATCGCCTTCGCCAAGGAACATGCCGGCGACGAACTCGTGGACGAGGTCCTCAATTCCGTTCCTGGCCTTCCCCAGTTCGTCTGATCAGCGGCAGCCGGGGCGCATGACCTCGTGCGCCCGTGCCGGCCCGTCTGCGCAGGTAGGCATTCTCCGCCGAGCGCTCCGTACCGATCTCGCCAGACCACCAACCGCCGGGCACGCGAAGCGAGCGTTGGAGTACTTCATTCGTCTCTCCCAAAATCGACCGCAGGCGAACCGATGTGTATAACTTCCGGCGGTAAGGGTTTATCGTGAACGCTTTCGATGAAGCCCGCGAGATAAGCAAACGTATTGTATTTCTCAAGAACCAACCGCTTCGCCTCTTGTATTGCGCCGCGACGCTCCTTCCAGAGGTCCGAGTCGATGATTTCTTGAATTTTTTGGATTACGTTCTTGTCCTCTGGGTCAATCAGAACCATTGAGTCGGAAGGGAAGAACCTCGTGATTGCCGGGCTGCCGTAATAGATCGGCATTGTTTCAGCAACGAAGCAGTCCATAAGCTTCTCTGTAAAATAGTAATCAGCACGAGTATTCTCGAAAGCTATACTGTAACGGTACGGTGCGAGTGCGTCCCATTTATCTCCAATCAGCCGAAAACCTCGGCCGAACAGGTCAAAATCGAGCTCCTCTCTCAGCCGTTCCAGAAACGCCAGCCGATATCGATGCCCTTTAAGCAGGGCGATGTTACTGGTAATCCATGAGAGCCGAAGCGGCTTGTCCACGACTTCGCTGACCAGAAGTTGGTCATATGTCTTTGTTACAGACCAAGACCGAGTGATAGGTGGAGACAAAACGAATCGGCGCTCCGCATTCTGCCGAGCAGCCAGCTCTGCGTCAGACGTCAGGACGATGGTATTTTTCCCCTGCCCTTCATGAAATGCGCGATGAGCTTTCGTCGGGGGTTCGCCGATTGCAAAAATTGTCCTGTTTGGACTCGCCTCGATATCAACAGGGAGCCCAAAAATAGAAGCAGAGTTAAAGACAATATGCCAATCGGGCGCGAAGGATGTCCTGCGTACAAAAGCGACATTGTTCCAGATTCCACTGCCCTTTGGAGTGAGATGGTGGATTGCATCATCCAAAACGCCCCAAGAATCCAGACATGTAGCAACAATGGGCGCCGGACGTTCCGTCAACAATTTGGTCGACAAAGCAGTTCCACCCCATTCACTTCCGTTGGACCGGGAGCAACTCGTGCATCGGGCGCAAGACCTCTCTGCGCCTGAAATAGCTCGCGATCCTGATCGGTATCAAACACACGATTCTGTGCGACTTCGCGATTCTGTGCGACTTCGCGCCATTCGACAACTCATCTCTAAGACCGCGGGAATCCCTTCACTCGTGAAGGTACTCAATCGCCATTTCGGATTGCGGTAAGATTGGGCAGCATAAACCTTCCGGGACCCGCTGTCGAGGCAATTGTCGCTTTGCACCTAACCAGGTTCTTCCTCACTTTGTGTGGTGATCAGGCCGGTTGAGTGGCAGCATGCGTGCCTTCTAAAATATGGGAGTTGACTACATTCTTATTATTAATCGGGATATACGACCAGTTTAGAGGCGGCTCGCCTCTCACAGGCGACGTTTGCAGCGGCGACGGCAGATCGAGATATTGGCGGGTTGATGCCGGGGCTTTGTCCGAAATCTGTGGTCCGATTTCGGACGAAGTGACGGTCAAGATGTCCGAAATATGCTACGAATTTCGGACAAGCTTCACACACAAAGCGCCGCGGCTTTGCCCGACATCATCGATATCGTCATGCAGATGGGCGATGCCGACCTAGCCTCGTCCCCTCCCCTTCCAGCCATTGCCAATCCCAGCCTGCCTGCGCAGCTTGAGGCGCTCGCCGGCCGCGCGCGCGACTATATCGAGGCGGCGAGTTCGGCCAACACGCGCCGCGCCTACGCAGCCGACTGGAAGCATTTTTCGAGCTGGTGCCGGCGCCAAGGCATCGAGATGTTCCCGCCCGATCCTGAGGTCGTCGGGCTCTATATCGCCGCCTGCGCGTCAGGTACGGCCACTGGCGACAAAAAGCCCAACACCGTTTCAACCATCGAGCGCCGGCTTTCGTCGCTCTCCTGGAATTTTGCCCAGCGCGGCCAGCCGCTGGACCGCAAGGACCGGCATATCGCCACGGTGATGGCTGGCGTTCGCAACACCCACGCCTCCCCTCCCCGGCAGAAGGAAGCGATCCTGCCCGAGGATCTGATCGCATGTTCGAGACCCTCGACCGCGGCACGCTGCGTGGTCTGCGCGACCGCGCCATGCTGCTTTTGGGTTTTACCGGCGGCCTTCGCCGATCCGAAATCGTCGGCCTCGACGTCGCCAGGGATCAGAGCGAGGACGGGCGCGGCTGGGTCGAGATTTTTGCCGATAAGGGTCTGCTTGTCACATTGCGCGGCAAAACCGGCTGGCGCGAGGTCGAAATCGGCC
>NZ_JAMYSY010000026.1:0-2500 GCF_040322175.1 Mesorhizobium sp. M0185
TTATCCCCGCTCTGGGCTGTGTGGGGTTCCGGATGGGGGGGGGGGGTATCGCGGCTGTGCCCCGCCGTATGGCGGGGGGTCGAGGACAAGGATACGGGTGCGGCCTCGGGCATCAACAACGCCGTCTCGCGCATCGGCGGCCTGATTGCCGTGGCGGCGATGGGATCGCTGGCGGCCTGGGTCTATGCTGGCGTGCTCGGCACCGCTGCCGGCTCCGGCATTCCGGGTTTCGGCGAACCGCCGCCAGCCGGCCTGGCGCCCGGCCTCGATGCGGCACGACTTGCCGCCAGCGACGCGGCATTCGCCGCCGTTGCCGCGGTGACCGCGCTGCTTTGCCTGTTTTCGGCAATCACCGCGTGGACGACGGTTTCCGGCGAGCGGCTGCCATGGGCGCGCGACACGGCGAATCAGCAGGGCTGACGACGAAAAACGTCGGCTCAGCCTTCGAGCTTGGCGCTCGCGACCTTCAACTGATTGCTGTCTTCCTGCTTGAGCAGGTCGTCGATGCGTTCGCGCTCGCGCTTGAAGGCGACGAGGTCGTCGCCCTTCAGCGTCTTGCCGACCGGTAGGCGGACGCGCATCGAATCGACCTTTGTGCCGTTGACGATTAGTTCGTAATGAAGATGCGGACCGGTGGAGAGGCCGGTTGAGCCGAGATAGCCGATAACCTGACCCTGGCGAACGCGAACACCCGGCTCGATGCCTTTGGCAAAGGCGCTCTGGTGATTGTAGGACGTCTCGTAGCCATTGGCGTGACGCAAGATGATCTGCTTGCCATAGCCACCGGCCCAGCCGGCTTTTTCGACGACGCCGTTGCCCGCGGCAATGATCGGCGATCCCACGGGAGCTGCCCAGTCGGTGCCGGTGTGCATTTTCACATACCCCAAAATGGGGTGACGCCTGGCACCGAACCCGGACGTAAACCGGCCATTGGGCAAGGGATTGCGCAGCAGAAACTGCTCGGCGCTGCTGCCGTTTTCGTCGAAATAGTCGGTGCTGCCGTCCTGCATCTGGAAACGATAGAAATTTCGTGTCGTGCCGCCGAAAGTCGCGGAGACGTAAAGCAGCTCGGATTCGTCAGACGCCTGGTCGTCGCCATCGGGCTGCGAGAACAGCACCTCGATGCGGTCCGTAGGATTGAGGCGCGACTGAAAGTCGACACTGGATGCCAGCAACTTGATCAGCCGTTGCGTCATCGCCTTGGACATGCCGTAGGAATAGGCGGTGCGGTAGATGCCGTCATAGATGTTCGGCAGATTGCCGCGCACCACGGGCGCAGGCGAATCGTCGAACGCCGTCAGCAATTCGGGATTTGGCTCCGGCTCCTGCGCCGGCACGTACTGGTCGTGGTCGTCGAGCGCGATGGTGACGATGTGCTGG
Source organism: Mesorhizobium sp. M0185 (assembly GCF_040322175.1). Taxonomy (NCBI): domain Bacteria; kingdom Pseudomonadati; phylum Pseudomonadota; class Alphaproteobacteria; order Hyphomicrobiales; family Phyllobacteriaceae; genus Mesorhizobium; species Mesorhizobium sp. M0185. The sequence goes on from NZ_JAMYSY010000026.1 coordinate 1,381, forward strand.
GTCCTGTCGTACACGCTGGTGCGAACGATCTTGGCGGCGTCGCCATGGACCTCGAGCCCAACGCGCAGCACGGTTCCTGCCTTGAGGGCCGTGGCATTCAGCAATTTGGCGATCGCCTCGGCCATTCCGGTGGCATCCTCGCCGGTATAGCCCGAATCAGCGAAGGCCTCGGCAATGTCGAGATCCTTGGTGAAGGGGATGATTTCCTCGGCGAAAGCCGGCGCATGGTCGTCGATGGCGGCACGCGGCGACACCGAGACGTTTTCCGGGACGATCTTGACGTCATAGGAGCCAGCCATGCTTTCGGCGAAGCCGTCACCGAATCGCTGTGGGTCGACATAATGCAGCGAAGCGACCTGGACAGCGCCGTCGCTCAGATCGGTGCCGGCCTCGCGCACGACCTTTTCCACCTCGTCGGCAGAAAGGTCGCTCTTTTCGTCGAAGGCCGCCGTCTCGATCGGGAAATCGACGGTCTTCAAGCTCATCTCGCTTTCGACCTTGGCGCCATAGATCTGGCTGGCGGCGGCGGCTGCCGGCTGGGCGGCATTGTCGTCGCCATTGCCAAACACCTGCATCGGGTCGAAAGGCGGATAGGCCCGGCTGGTCGTGTGACCGGCGGCAAGCGCCATCTTGATCTGCACGAAAGGCATGGTGTGGATGACATCGCGGTCGCCGACCTTGGTCACCATCGACACTTCCATGCGCCGGCGATCCTTGGCCTTGGCGATCTGGCGCAGCGCGACCAGCCTGGTCGTCTTGGCGATCTCACCGGAATCGTCGCCACTGGCAAGGCTGATCAGTTCGGCGATCTCGGGTGGCGTCGCCAACTGCTGGCGGCCGTCAAGCGCTGCAAACAGCGCCACGCCCATCAGCACGCTCGAGGTCACGCCGGTAAGGAAGGTGCCCGACAGCCAGCGCGCCGAAACCTCGCGCCGGTCGGGAGGGCCGCTGCGGCCGTCCGCGATCAGCGGCGGCTCGTTGCCGAGGTCGGCTATGACATCTTCCGTGTCTGGCATCCAGAAAGGCTGCTTCTTCCCCGGGGCGGAACGGCTTGTCGTTCTTGTTGTGGCCATGACATTTGCCTGTCACGGCGGGTGAAGTCAACGAAGCGCCTGGCCCC